>DYRY01000096.1 GCA_020718465.1 Anaeromyxobacter dehalogenans
CATTCATTCTTCAAAAGCTCCACGTCTTCATAAATAAAATCTCTTGCCATAAAAAAGTTTCGTGGAATATCAACAGAGATTGAATCAGCAATAGTTGTGCTAGGAATAATCTCAAACTCCTCTCTATAAAGATTATGAATAAGATTTTGGCTTCCCTCTGCCTGAACTGTAACAATTAGTGGCATTGACTCAATGATTCCCAACATAAAAAGATCTTCAAAACCTTTATAAACACCAGAAACAATAACACCATCACCAGTTGGAACATAGATAAAATCGGGTAAAATTCCACCACATTGCTCATAAATCTCCCAAGATACAGTTTTTTTACCCTCAATTGTAAATGGATTATAAGCAGTGTTTCTATTATACCATCCATATTTATCAGCTGCCTCCAGAGTTAAATCGAAAGCATCATCATAAGTTCCATCAACAGGAACAATAACACCACCATACATTAAAATCTGTATTAATTTTGCTTTTGGAGCCTTTGCAGGAACAAATAGAATCGCTTTTTGACCTTGAGATGCACAAATACCAGCCAAAGATGAGGCTGCATTTCCTGTTGATGCAGTTACAATTGTATCAATTCCATGCTCTTTTGCAACAGCAGATACAACATCACTTGCTCTATCTTTAAATGAGAATGTTGGATTTAGTGCATCATATTTAAAACATAATTTTGTTCCATTATCCTCTTTTTTATAGAGTGGAGTATTACCAACTTTAAGTGGAGATAGTGAATCTCTTGAGTTTATTGGAAGAATATCAAGAAATCCTCTCTCTTTAAGGTCACTAAAAGAGATTCCCTCTTCACCAATAAGAGACTCATAGTTATATATAACTTTTAGAATCCCTTTCATAGGTGCACCTACCCTATTCTCTTTGCTACACTCTGAACAAAGATATAAAAGTTTATCTCCCTCATACTCTTTTAAACAGTTAACACATTGATAAACAAATTTTCCCATAAAAATCCTCCATAAACGAAAATTATAACACAAATATTCTATTTAGTTCTTACTTTCAGTGGGTTAAAACCCGCTGTTCATTATTTATTTTTAAAAAAAATATTTTGCAGAGACTACTTTTTAGTAAAAGTACTCTTTACATGATTTATATTTATTAAAATAAACAAATATACATAATCATAATTGAATACACTGCTAAAAAAACTATTTTATTCAGGAATATCGGTTGGTATAACATAACGATATCCCTCTTTTTTTATAACTTTTATAAAAATTCTTCTATAATCATAAGTTTCTGGGTCATTCAGAAAAAGACCTACTGTTCCAAAACCATCTGATATATATGATTTTATTAAATCTATACTATTTTTCATGTTTAGTATAGATATCTCTATATTTTCAATACTATTTAATATTTTTGGTCTCTTTTTTGATAAAAGATTTCTAATAACTATAAAATTATCTAAAAGCTCTTCACTATTTTTAATTTGAGAATCAACATTTGGGATTAAACTCTCTTTTTTTAAAGTTAATAAAAGATTTTTAGACTCTTTTATATCAATTGATTCTAAATTTTTACTTAAACTACTCAACTCTTTTTTGAAATTATTGCTATTTTTTATAAACTTTTTTATCTCTGGATTGATTTCATTTAAAAAATCGGTAGAGTTTTTATACGTTTTTTTTAATTTACTTATAAAATCTAATGATTTTACAATAAAAATCATATTTTTTGAGTGAGAGAGTATGTTTTTAACTTTTACACCAAGAGAGATTAAAGTTGGATATGGTTGAGATATTAGAAAATCTCCACTCTCAACAACAGAGTTTTCCCAATTTGGCTCAATTAGAAGATAGGCTGTTCCAATAAATTTTCTTCTAACTATATAAACATTTGAGTTTTTTCTAATAATATCTCTATATTTACCATAAATTTTTAATTTAGACTCAACAAAATGCTGTTTTTGGTTCTCATATTTCAAATCAATACTATCTACTTGTCCGATTTTGACCCCTTGATAAATAAGGGGAGCTCTTTTTTGAATAGTTTGAATATCATTAAATCTAACTACCACCTCAAAATCCATATTTTCAAAAGATATCTCAAAAATATTCATTGAGAATATTGTAAAAGCCACCAATGCTGGGATAGAGAATAGTGTTAATATGAATAATCTCAATATTTTTCCTTAGAAAAAACAAAAAAAATCATTTTTATAATAAATAAAATCTGAATTAGTATCTCAAGATTTTATTAGTTTGGATTATAGTCATATTAATCTATTTTTTCAATAAAGAAAAATAAATCCAATTTTATATTCACAAAAAATATAAAATATCTCTATTTTTGTGATTTATTAACATTTTTCCAATCAATATCTTGTAAAAATAGGAGTTTTATTGTAGAATAATATGTATTTTTTGTGTTGATATGATTCTAAAATATTACCTCTACTTCTTAATTTATCCTTTAGTTATTCTATTGATGGGTGTTTTTAGCTCTGGAAAAATTTTAGATACAGCATTAAGAATTGGAGCTATTTTTTTTGTATTTAATATTGTAACATCACTATTTTATATTGTAAATCTTAACTCATTTATATATGGAAATAGAAAAAATCAGATTGGAAACTTTATTGTTAAAAATCTCTCACTATTATCAGCACTCTCTTTTATGTTATCATCGGTTATATATATTGCAATATATTTTAAGATGTTTCAAATCTTATTCTCTTGGGAGTTAATTGTAAGATTAATCAATAGATATACTATTTTAGGAAGTGTTGCAACATACTTTTTTATTGATTACTACACAATAGGCTTAAAAAGATATCTATTTAGTAAAAATAGAGTGGAGTTTACACCACAAAACATCTCTTTATGGAAAAAATGGATAGTAATGTATAGCGTTATATTTTTTTCACCACTTTTAGAGATATTTTTTTTAGTCTCACCTTATGTAAATGTTAAAAATGATGAGGTTTTTAAGCAGATATATATGATGGGTTCACTACTTATTATTATGATATTTCTTTTTGTTTTTATATTTTCAAAAAGTATACAAAAACCTATAACATTTTTAATAGACTCATTTAAAATGATTAGCTCTGGTAGATATGAGAAAATTCCAATAGTCTCAAATGATGAGATGGGAGTTTTAATGTTTCATTTTAATAAAATGTCTGAAGTATTAAAAGAGGGAGCAAATCTAAAAACAACTCTTGGAAAGTTTATAACAAATGAGATAGCAGAGGAGATTGTATCTCAAGGGATAAATCTCAAAGGAACATCAAGATTTGTAACAGTTCTATTTACTGATATTGAAAACTATACACATATAACTGAACACATGGAACCTGAAGAGGTTGTAAAAATGTTAAACAGATACTTTACTGATGTTGTATCTGTTATACAAAAAAATTATGGAATTGTTAATAAGTTTATTGGTGATGCAGTTATGGCAATATTCAATGCCCCATTTGATGACTCTGAACATGCATATCATGGAGTTAAAAGTGGGCTTGAGATAACAAAAATTGAGTATGATTATAATGGTATCAAACTAAAAACAAGAGTTGGAATAAATAGTGATACAGTTCTTGTTGGAAACATTGGAAGTAGTAGTAGAGTTGAATATACTGTAATTGGTGATGGTGTTAATGTTGCCTCTCGATTAGAACAACTTAATAAAAAATACTCTACATCAATGTTGGTTGGTCAAAATACATATCAGATGGTAAGTAGTAGATTTGAGTTTAGATCTATTGGTGAGGAGCTATTAAAAGGTAGAACAGCATCAATATCAGTCTACACAATTGATTGATACTAGATATTTTACTATTTTTTAGTAAAATAAAATCTATTTATACTGTTTTTATAATTTAAAATTGCTGTTTTATGAGATTTTATGATTAACAAAACTATCTTTTCTATAATCTTACTATTTTTAATGATTTTATCATTTGATTTGAGGGGGGATAGTACACTTAAAGCAGGAGTTATACTTGGAGATGGCTATGGATTATCACTAAACTACTCTCCAGAGTACCGATTTTCTGTTGAAACCAACATTAAAAGCTATAAATTTTTAAAAAAAGTTGAAAGGGGTGAAAATAGTTTAGATTGGGGATATTTTGTAGATATAGGGATACTATTCAAACAAAAATTATCTGAAACTCCAGATTTTTATATATCCACAGGCGTTTTATACTATAGAGATTATAAAAACAGTTGGGAGTCAGGAGTTGAGATTCCAATAAGATTTGGAACAGTTTTTGCAGAGTTACCAATAGATTTATATGTTGATTTAGTAAGTTTATATAATTTTGAAAAAAAAGATTTTAATTTTGATTTAAAAGTTGGAATAAGATGGAGTTTTGGTGAGAAAAAAGCTATAAAAATTCCAGATTATTGCCAATTTAACAATGAAAATAGTGTAAAACTAGAAAAAACAGATAAAAAAAATAAAAAAAATAAAAAAGTGGTTGAAAAAAATGAAGATATCACAAAAAAGGAGATAAATGATTCAAAAAAAATTGTTGAAACTTCAAATCAACAAAAAATAACAAAAAGAAAAGTAAAAAGAAAAGTTCTTAAAAAAAATCTTCTCTCCTCTGAAAACACAACAGAGATAAAAACAAATAGTAATCAAGCCTCCTCCCAAGAGGAAGTTTTAAAAAAATCAGATACATCAGAAAAAAAAGATTCAAATAGCTTAAAAAAAGAGAGTGAACATGCAAAAAACATAGTTCATGACCCACTAAAAGTAAAATTAAGTAAAGATAAAAAAAATATAGAGTTAAATAAAGTTGAAAATAGTAAATCATCAAACTTAACTGACTCAAAAACATCAACAAATGAAGAGGAGTGGATCGAAGTTGAGGTAGAAATAGATGAGTCTGAACTTGATGAAAAAGATAAAAATAATCCTAAAGGGGTTGATGTTATCTGGTAAAATCAAAAAAAACATATATTTTAAATAAAAAACATCTATTTATAATGAATTTATAAATAAAAAATCTTTTTAATTAAAAAATATGACTTTGAAATCTTGACAACATTTTTCTATTCTGTTAGAATCACTAAGTGTTATTGCTTTAAGGATTAAGCTATGAAAAAAATTATATTCCTCTTTTTAATAGTTACCCTCTCTCTAACTGCTGCAAATAATGATGTTTGGGATAATGACTTTTATTTTAAAAATCTCCCAACACAAACAGATAGTAATGGAAAAACCACATTTACATCAACAGCAGATAAAATGTTTGAACGTTTAATGTTGGAGTATGGGATTTTATCTGCAACATCATTCACTGATACAGCTGAAACACTTGGTTCAAAAGGTTTTGAGCTCTCAACAGTATACTCACTTTACAATGTTGGTGGAACAAAAGTTGATGGAGAAGATCCTTGGAAAGGAACTTATGGTGGAGCTGCCCCAAGTTTAATGCACCTAATTAACATTAAAGTTAGAAAAGGGCTTCCAGCAAGTTTAGAGCTTGGAGGAAATTTTACATATATTTTTGGTTCTCACATGTTTATAACAGGTGTTCAACTAAAAATGGCTCTTCTTGAGGGGATTAACATTCTTCCTGATGTCTCAATTAGAACAAGTTATAGCAAACTTCTTGGTACAAGAGAGGTAAATTTAGATACATTAACATTTGATGTTATGATTGGATATGATTTTGCTGTTGCTGGAATGATTGCAGTTGCACCATATTTTGCTTGGTCCGTAACTAAAATCAATGCAACATCTGATTTAATTGCAGTAAAAACATCAGCAAACCCATTCTCAGATGGAGATTATGCAAATGAAACAAACTACAATAACATAGTTGATTCATTTTCTGAATATAAAGGTAGTGTTCATCGTTTTGTTATAGGGACTAGAGTTCATAATGCAGCTTTTATTTTTACTCCAGAATTCATATTTACCACAGAGAGTGTTTGGGGTTTTAATATTAAACTTGGTATAGATTTCTAACAAAAACATTTTAAAATCCAATAAAATATTATACTTAAAAAAATGAACAGTGGGTTTTATTCAAAGGAAAATGTAACAGATTTTTGATAATTTTGGAGTTTTTATGGCAATATATATATCAACAAACTCAACAGTTGAGTTTGATTTAGATTTAATTGAGAGTTATTTAGAGAAAATTCTTAAAATGTTAAATTTAGAAAGTAGTGAGCTCTCCCTACTTTTTGTTGATGATAGTGAGATTCAGGAGTTAAATAAAACTTATCGAAAAAAAGATAAAGTGACTGATGTTTTATCATTTCCTCAAAATGAGGGGATTTTTTCATCATCTGATTATAAAATTTTGGGTGATATTGTAATATCACTACCTCAAGCAGAGAGGCAATGTGAAATATCTGATAGATCTTTTTTTGAGGAGGTGGTTTTTTTATCTATTCACTCTGTATTACATCTTATTGGTTATGACCATTTAGAGGAGGAGGAGGCAGAAATTATGCAAAAAAAAGAGGATGAGATATTTTATGAGCTTTTTGAGTAGATTTAATTTTTATCTTTAACACATCTAAAGCCAAAAACGGCATTACTAAATGTTGGATTATCACCACCTCTTGATGATATTTTTACAACATCAGCAGGAAAGTAGAAACCACCACCCCATGCAGCTTTTCTATCTTTTTTATCATCAACCCAATTACTACTCCACTCCCAAACATTACCACTCATATCATAAATACCAAAATCATTTGGTTTTTTAGCTGCAACAACATGAGTTCTATTATTATTTGTCTTCATTGCATCAAGACTCCACTCTGTTATTAGTTCTTTATCTCCACCATTTTTAAAGTACCAAGCAACATCATCTGGATTATCACTTCCAGAAAATTTATACTCTTTACCCCCTTTAGCAGCAAAAGACCACTCATCATCAGTAGGAAGTCGTTTCCCAGCCCATTTACAATACTCATCAGCTCCATACCAATTTATACAATTCATTGGTCGATTGATATTTTTTGTTCCATAGTTACAATATTTGTACCAACGATGACTTAAGTTTATTGATTCAAAATTTTTAGTTTGGCATTTTCTTGCTTTTACACACTCATCAAACTGTTTAACCGTAATCTCTGTAGCATCAATAAGATAGTTTTTCTCTGGAATTTCAACCATTTTGCCTATAGCATCTTTATTAAAATTTTCAACAACCTCAACATCCTCTACCTTAGATGCCTTACTACAAGCCACCAAAAAAGAGAGTAATAGAATGATAAATAGTCCTAAAAACCTCATTTTTAACCTCACTTAAATCAAAAGTTAAACAAAAATGGTAATATTAAAATCACGGGCTGTATTTTACATTATAATTATCAACTTTTCAACAAAAAAATCTTAATTATATTTAAAGATTTAATTTTAAAATATATAATAATCTATAAACTTATAAAAAATATCTATTATAAATTTTTTTAAAATTTGCTCTATCCATACCTGCAATCTCTGCTGCTTTAGTAACATTTCCTCCAGTTTTTTTTAAAACTGACTCAATATAATTTCTCTCAAACTCCTCAACAACAGCTTTTTTAGACTCTTTAAATGTATCTTGAAAAGTAAATAACTTATTACCTCTTTTATTTGTGGTTATATTTATAACAAAACGCTCTGGTAGATGCTCTTTAGTAATCCTTGAAGTTGTCTCAAGAACACACATTCTCTCCATAACATTCTCAAGCTCTCTAACATTCCCTTCCCAAGTATACTCACTAAATATCTGTAAAACATCTTTTGATATCTCTTTTATCTGTTTTCCAAGAATAAGATTAAAAAACTCTAAAAAGTAGTAGGCTAAAAAAACAATATCCTCTTTTCTCTCTCTAAGTGGTGGAATTTGAATAGAGAAAACATTTAACCTATACCACAAATCCTCTCGAAAACTGTTTTTTTTAATCTGTTCTATAAGATTTTTATTTGTGGCAGCAATAATTCTAACATTAACTTTGATAATTGTATTTGAACCAACAGGTTTAATCTCTCTATTTTGTATTGCCCTAAGAACTTTTGCTTGTGTCAAAAGTGGCATATCTCCAATCTCATCCAAAAAAAGAGTTCCTCCCTCTGCCTCCTCAAAAAGTCCTGTTCTATCTGCTATTGCACCTGTAAAAGCCCCTTTTTTATAACCAAAAAGTTCACTTTCAATAAGTGTGTCTGGAATTGCAGAACAATTCACTGTTATAAATTTACTATTTTTCCTTTTTGAGTAGTCATGAATCAGTTTTGCAACAATATCTTTTCCAGTTCCACTCTCACCATTTATCAGAACATTTGAGTCACTATAGGAGATTTTTTCAATTAAATCTTTTATCTCTTTTATTTTTTTACTTTGACCAATAAAAGTTGTTCTTTGTTCTCTTTTTAAAGGAGCAGATAAAATAGTTTTTTTAGTATTTAAAACTTTACTTATATAATCATTAATAGGACGTAAATCGATAATAGGCTTCTCAATAAAACCTAAAGCCCCATATTTTATAGCCTCTACAGCAATCTCAATCGTTGCATATCCTGATATAATAACTATTTGAGTGTTGATTTTTCTCTCTGTGATATTTCTTAATATCTCCATACCAGATAAATCAGGCATAATATTATCCAAAAAAGCTATATCAATTCGCTCTTGTTGAATAATTTTAAAAGCATCGGTTCCTGTTCCAGCAGTATGAACAATAAATCGACTATCAAGAGATTGAATATAACGTGTTAAAAATTTTCTGAATATTTCGGAGTCATCTGCAATGAGAATTGAGTATTTTTGATCACTCATATATTAATCTTCATCAATATCAATATCAATATCAAGTTCATCCTCCCTTTTTGCTGCCTCCATCAAAATAAAAGGAACCTGCATGTTTATTGTATTTTTAAAATCTGGATTATCACCATCACAAATTTGAAACTCAAAAGTACCTTGATTTAATCCAATAAGATTAAAAACAGTATCTTTAGGGTTTTCTTTATTTCCAAAATCAGCATGATTAATAACTCCACGTTTAAAATAGACACATCCCTCCCCCCATTTTGTTTTAATTCTTAGAATTCCTGTTTTTTGTGTTGAAGCCAAAAGCTGAAAGATATCTGCAATATCAATCTCTTTGAGTGAACCCGACATTGTCACTTTATACTCTTTAGTTTTCATTTTATCACACCAACCATCTATAACTATAATACACTAAATAGAAAAAATCTTTCAAGTTTTTATTTGAAAATATCTTTAATTACTACTTTTTCACCTCTACAAAATATTGCAACCTTTTTAGTTTGTGATAAAAACAAAGGAATTTCAATCTCTTCAATATTACTGTTTTTAAAAAAATATATCTCTCTAAAACTCTCAAAATCACCATTAACTTCAGGAATAACCAAACAATCTGACTTCTCTAATTTTAACTTAAAATAAACCAATTTTTCTGTTATTTCATAAGAATCTTTTTTTTCATTTAATTTAATACTTTTTTTATTAGAAAAAAAGTTGTTTTTTTTCTCTTTTATCTCTTTATCATTTACTTTATATTCAATTCTTTTATCAGAAATAAAATCATTATCTTTTGATAAATCAAGAGTATATGGAATATTTTTATAAAAAATTAAAATTTTGGTTTCATTATAGATATCTTTTGTAATAATCTCATCTAAAATCTTTATTTTAATAGTTTTTTTATTTGAAAAATATGGTTTTATCTCTAAATTTTTATTTAAAAAAATTTTAAATACCGATTTTTTAAAATCAGTATTATCATCATTTTTTAGTGGAGATTGTTCTCTTTTTGTAATCTCAATACTATATTCACCTTCAGGAAGTGTAAATCGATTTTTTGTTGTTACAAATTGATGACATAGATTTTTTCCATCAACTTTTATAGTAAAATCTGTTTTATTTGACTCATCAAAAAAAATATTTAAATTATAAAGTGGTTTTCTAATGGGTAAAAAACAGACTCCATCACTATTTTGAGCTTTTATATCATCAGGAAGATAGATTCCTATATTTTGAATTAAGTTTTTAAAAATGGTAAACAGAAAATCCACTCCAAAATAAAAGTGTGAAAGATTATAACATTTGCCATTAATATAGTAACAAAAATCACTATTTTTATTGAAATAATAGTATTTTAAAAAAATTTTTCTATCTTCAATCCA
>DYRY01000097.1 GCA_020718465.1 Anaeromyxobacter dehalogenans
TCTTTTGCAATAACATAAATCTCATCAATTTCAACATTTCCAAAAGCACCCTTTGGTGAGTGAGCCTCCCTTTTTAAAAACTCATAGTCACTATTTTTAAAAGCATTTTTAATTTTTTCAAGATAGTTTGGATACTCTTTAATTGCAAATAGAATAACAGGTATTATCCACTCCTCTTTGTTAAGCCAATCTGAAACCATATCTCTATCCTTTATTAAGCTTATAAAGTTAAATATCGGAAGTTTAAGTGTAAATATTGAGCCCTTTCCTAATGTACTACTAACAAAAAGCTCTCCACCCATAAGTTTTGCTAAATTTTTTGAAATAGCAAGGCCTAAACCTGTTCCACCATACTCTTTAGTAATTGTCGAGCCTCCCTGTTCAAATGGTGAGAAGATAGATTCTATCTTCTCTGGAGAGACACCAATTCCACTATCAGAGACATAAAAATAGAGCTCTTGTTCTCTTTTATTGTCATTAAAAATGTTAACACCAAGAGTAATTACTCCTCTATTTGTAAATTTAATGGCATTACTAAGTAGATTAGATAATATTTGAACAACCCTTAATTCATCAGAAACAATCTCTAATGGAATTTTATTTGGTAAATCTAATTTAAACATTAACCCTTTTTGAGTTGCTCTACTCTCAAAAAGATTATATAATCTATCCAATAAATCTCTAATTGAGAATGCATGATAATCTATTTTTAGTTTATTAGCCTCAATTTTAGAAAAATCTAAAATATCATTTAAAAGAGATAAAAGCTCTTTACTTGATTGTGATATTATTGAGAGTTTAGATTTTTGTTTTGGAGTTAAAGATTCATCAAGTAAAAGCTCTGTAAAACCAAGTATTGCATTTAATGGAGTTCTAATTTCATGACTCATATTTGCTAAAAATATCCCTTTTGCTTTATTTGCACTTTCCGCTTCATCTTTTGCTTTTTGTAAATCTATCTCAATCTCTTTCTGTTTTTGATTAACACTATTTAACTCTGTTAAAACCTGATTTAAAGCCTTTCCAGTTGAGTGAAACTCAAAGAAAACCAAATTTTCTAATGGGATTATTTTGTTTTTATTAGCAGAAAATATTTTGAACTCAAGTTTTAATCTTTTTAAAAATTGATAAGAGGAAAATACCGATATTACTAAAATGATAAAAAAGAAAAGGAAAGAGAAAAATATATCTCTTTTTAGTGAGCTTATAAGATTTTTTTCATTATTTTCAATTTTTAAATCTAGTTCATCTGAAGGTAATGCAACAACAACAAGCCAATTCCAACCAGATATTTTTTGATAGTAGAATATTTTAGAGTTAATTCCAAAACCTTTTGTATTAGATTTTGAAAATTCAAAAGGGGCATCAATCCAATCAATATTTTTATTACTCATCTCAAAAATATCTGAGCAGACAATTAACTCTTTTTTTTCAGAAAAAATATAAAACTTCTCTTCTCCTTTATTTCTAAAATTTTTAACTCTATGGATTATCTCATTTTTTATTTTTAAGGAGACATCATCAAGATATAATCCAGAACCAAAATACCAATCAAATGGTTTAAAATATTTAACAAAAGAGAGTTTTAAATAGTCTTTAGATAGATCTCCATCTGGTTTTTTCCAATATCCTTTAGCAAAACCTTGCCCATGTTTTTTAAGAATATCAATCTCTTTTTTTATTATGAAATCACCTCTTGAATCTTTTAGATCAATAACATTTGTGTTTTCATACTCTGGATGAATTGGATATAAAACCTCAACACCATCCATTGTAGTAGCAAAAATATATCCTTGACCATCATAAAATCGGTAGGAACGAAGAGCTGTTTTTACCATCTCTTTAATCTCTTTTTCTCCAATTTTATCTCTATAAAAAGAGACAAATTCAGATGAAATTCCAATTGCATCATCAACTTTCTCTTGAATCTCTTTTTTTAATCTATTTTCAGTTAAAGAGACTTCATACTCAATGTAAGAGACTGTTTCATTCATTTTAGATTTAAGACGATTTTCATACTCTTGGATATAGTTATATCTCATTTGAGATAAATTATCTTTATAGTGTTCATGCCTAAAATATAAAAAATATAGTAAAAAAAATACCAACATTATAACTGTTGCAACTATATTAATTATATATATAACGGAACTAATGCGAATCATTGTTTGCTATCATTCGTTTGTTATGTTTTAACATAAAATAAACTTAATCTCAAGAATTTTATCTTAACTGATGTTTTTTAGAAATTTTAATTAGTTAGTTTCTACAGTGTTTATATAGAAAACTGTATCTGTACTAAAATCAGATATTGAGTTATAGCTTGAATTTTCAGAATCCTCTTTTATAATATTCCAACCTTTTTTAGCAGTTATACTATATGTTTTCTCCTCTCTTGTTGAATAACCTGTTATTGTTGCATCTCTATCAAAAATAGACCAAATATGACTATTTTTAGGCTCAAGTGTTTCTGATTCCATATCAAGTTCACCAATTTTTAACTCTTCTCCTAAGATATCATCACCACAATAGATAACAATACTTCTCATATTTTCAGGAATTGTCCAATTCACATCACTTGGTGTTGCTGTTACTCCTTCAATTAAAAGATGAAGTTGTGCCATTAAATCTGTTTTAATTTTAGAGTTTAAATTTAGAGTCAAAGTCCCATTTGATGAAACAGTTCCTGTTCCAACAACATCATCTACAGATAAATTAAAAGAGACTGTACACTCTCCCCGTTTCCAATCATCAATAGAGTATGTTCTACTTAACCAATGATTAACACGCTCTTTAAGTGTTTTTGTTATAACTTTGGGAGTTATTTCAATAAACTCATCTTTGGTCTCCGCCTCTTTTTCATCACCACCACAACTAATAAAAGAGATTGCAATAAAGGTTGTTAAAAATAGTAAAAAAAGTTTTTTTAGCATAAAATCTCCATAATAAGAATAGATATTTATTTTTATATCAAAAAATATAATTTTTGTAAAGTAAAAAAAAAATCTCTTTTTGCTTTGATTTTTTAAAATCTCTTTTATTAATAATAACTGTAAAAATAGTAAATTTTTTGTAAAAAAATTAATTATCCAAATATACTCTATTAATTTATAAAAGAAAATAGTATAAACTTTAATTAATTTTATATTGAGAATTAAAAAATATAAAAATCTTTTAACTGAATAGTTTCATTTTAGAAAAATTCAGATTTTTTTATTTTAAAGTGAATTATGGAGGTTTTATGGGAAAATCCTATATTTTATCAATAGACCAAGGAACAACAGGAACAACAGCAATGATTCTTACTGATTCTTTAGATGTTGCATCAAAAGTTACAGTAAATTTTGAACAAAGCTATCCAAAAACAGGTTGGGTTGAACATCGACCAGAGGCTATATGGAGCTCTGTTAGAGCAGCTGTTATTGGTGCAATTGGAGAGGCAAACATCTCACCAGAAAATATTCAGGCTATTGGTATTACAAATCAGCGAGAAACTGTAACTCTTTGGAGTAGAAAAACAGGAAAAACATATCATCCTTTTATTGTTTGGCAAGATAGAAGAACTGATTACTTTTGTAGAAAACTAAAAGAGGATGGATTTGAAAATGAAATAAACCAAACAACAGGTCTACTTTTAGACCCATATTTTAGTGGATCTAAAATTAGATGGATTCTTGATAACTCCACAGAGACTCAATTAGACTCCGAAAAGGGAGAGGTTGTTGCAGGGACTATTGATACATATCTTGTTTTTAGATTAACAGGAAAAGAGGTTTTAGTTACAGACCCATCAAATGCCTCAAGAACAATGTTAATGGACCTAAAAACACTCTCTTGGAGTGAAAGAATGTGTCAGATTTTAGGAATTGATATAAAAATATTACCACAAATAAAAAGCTCATCAGAGATTTATGGCTATACAAAAGGATTAGATTTTCTTCCATCTGGAATACCAATTTCTGGTATTGCAGGAGACCAACAAGCAGCCCTTTTTGGACAGGTGTGTTTTCAAAAAGGTGAAGCAAAATGTACTTATGGAACAGGCTCTTTTATTCTTATGAATACAGGAGATAATCCTGTTTTTTCTCAAAATCGTCTATTAACAACTGTTGCTTGGCAAATAGATGGGGCTACAACTTATGCACTTGAGGGTTCCTCTTTTATTGCTGGAGCTCTTGTTCAATGGATTCGAGATGAGTTAAGAATGATTGAAAGCTCTGCCGAAATAGAGGCTCTTGCAGAGACTGTTGATGATAATGGTGGAGTTGTTATTGTTCCATCTCTAACAGGACTTGGAGCCCCCTATTGGAAAGCTGATGTTCAAGGAATGATGTATGGAATAAGTAGAAATACAAATCGGGGACATCTTGCAAGAGCAGTTTTAGAGGCAATTGCATTACAAAACTATGACCTTTTTGAAGCCATGAAAAAAGATGCTTCTGTTGAGTTGATATCTCTAAAAGTTGATGGAGGAGCAAGTGTTAATAGTTTATTAATGCAATTTCAATCATCAGTATTAAATGTGATTCTATCAAGACCAAAAATAGTTGAAACAACAGCACTAGGTGCTGCTCTTTTGGCTGGTTTAGGAACAGGAATTTTTAAAAATTTAAATGAAATAAAAAAAAGATGGAAATTAGATCAAATATACTCGCCAAATAAAACAGAGTATATTGATGAATCTATAAAAAGATGGCATCTTGCCATTAGAAAAATATTAACAGATTAAAAATATTCTATTGTTGTATAATTATTTACTAGATGAATGCAAACACAACATAAAAAATTATGAAATTTGGTTTTATTTTGATAGTGATATAAGAACAAAATGTGATTTTTCACCTCTTCCAGAGTAGTTACAGTTATCATAAAAAATCTCCTCAAAAACTCCACCAGAGACTATTTTCAAAACATCAACTTTAATTGAATGTTTTAAAACTACTGTATTTTCAATATTTGTTGCTTTACCATTTTTATTAACTCTTATAAATTCATCAATTTTTTGAGAATCTATTTTTATAATGGTTTCAACCGTTTTTGATAGTTCAATAATTGCCTTTCTTTTTGCTATTTCAAGAGAGCAATTTGGATTTGTATCTGGCATAGAGAATCCAATTGCATATATCTTTCCGCTTTTTATTGGTAATTTTTTTACCCAATTGGGTAATTTGTTGCATCTTTCACCATCTCTATCAACATAAATAATCTCTCCTGCAATAATAATTTTTTTTACAAAACTATTATTACAAGATGTTGCTAAAAATAGTAAAAAAATAGCTATTAATAAAACAAAAAATCTACTCATAATAACCAACTATAAAAAGTAATAAAAGCTTACTAATTCATATATTTTATCGTAATATTATAAAATCTTCAAGAGTATTTTTATCTAAAAAATAGAATTAAAATATTTTTACTTTTATGATTTTTTTATTTTTAAGAAAAAAGTAATACTTTTATGATTTTTTTGTTTTTAAGAAAAAAGTAATACTTTTATGATTTTTTTGTTTTTAAGAAAAAAGAGTTAAGACTCTATTTACCACATTTACCCTGAAGAAATGAGCGATAATTATCAATCTCATCAATCCAATACTCACCATTAAACTTCCACATCATCTCGTTTGGTTTTAGAATGTATGATGCCTCTGTTTCAATTTTTTCACCATCTTGAGTTGTCTGATTTCCTTGTGTAATTGCCTCTTTTTGTTGTTGAAGTGAGATTTTTTCAGCACCTATAATCTCAAAAGAGATTTCATCTGATTTTAAGTTAAGATTCATTAACTCATTTGAGGCATTCTGTAGTTTTCTTCTAATCCAAGAACCTGTTGATGTAAAAAGTTTCTCTCTTTTTTTTGTTACATCTTCAAAATATTTATTAAGAATTACAATTGACCCTTTTCCTGATTTACTCCATTTTTGCAAAGAATTAACCTCTTTACTTAATTTTTTAAGAGTATTGTAGTTTTCATAAAAGTATGTATCAGAAATGATATAGGATACAAGCTCCTTTGAGAATTTTTTACCCTTGAATGGAGTTCCAGATGCAATTTTTTCAAGGATTTGAAAATACTCCTCTGGGGTTAATGGTTCTGACAAAAATTCATCTAACTCCATTTTTAAAGGCTCATATCTCTTTTTAAAACTATTTACAGCCTCATCAGCATATTTGAAAAGACACATATTAAGATAGATTCCAGCCTCAAGAATATATTTATCTGGATAGTAGTAATCTCTTAAATATGATGAGTGAAGAGCATGGAGATAACCAAGTGATATATCATAATCACCAGAGATAAAGGCAGACCAAGAGGACTCATAATATGCACTTACAAGTTTAGGGGAATCTTTTGAAACTTTTTTATATGTATCAAGAGAGGCTTTTGCTAATTTTAAAGCATTCTCTCTATCTTTATCTCCACCACCAATATAAATTGTTGCTAACTCATAGTATATTCTTCCAAGAGCTAAATAGGATAAATCCATTAAATCATTTTGTTTTGGTTTTGAATTATCAGAGGCAACAATAGCATTTTGAAAATGAGTAATAGATGTCTGATATTTTTTTGATTTTACATCAATAAGCCCCCAGAGGTATTGTGCAGAGGCATAAAATTCCGATTTATCGGAGATTTTAGAGAAGTAGTTTTCAGCATAAGTTGGATTTGATGCCCATTTAGTGTAGTATTTTCCCATATAGTAGCTGAATTTTTCTTGGAATTCTGCAGGTAATACAGCAGTATTATATGTTGACATTAAGCCATAAATCTCATCAAAATCGGAGCTAAATGGCCAACTTGTTGTTATTTCAGTAAATTTTTCAAAAGCCAACATAAAATATATTCCTTTCTGTTGTTCCCCATCTGGAGTTATCTCAACTCCTCTTAAAAGAACCTCTTTAAAATACTCTAGAGCTGTATAGTACGACTCTGTTTCATGAAAAATCATTCCAGCAGTAAAAAGAGCTGTATAGTACTCAATGGTATCTTTTGGAAAATCGGATGAGAAAAAACTATCTATCTTTGTAATTGCAGCCTCATAATTTTTTTTCTTATAGAATGCTATTCCATTCTGAAGTGGAAGTAGTTTCTCATTTTTTTCTCTAAGAAGTTGAGCCTTTTTTCTATCTTCAATTCGATCTTCCGCTTTTTTTTGCTCCTCTTCTCGAATTCTCTGCTCCTCCTCCTCTTTTTTCTTACGTTCTTCTGCCTCTTTTTGAAGCTCTGCCTCTGTTTTTCCTGCAGTTACTGTTGTTTTATCTCCAATCTCCTCTTTCTGCTTTTTACTCTCAAGATAGCGTATAACAAGCTCTTTTATAACAATCTCAGGAACTCCCTCCTTTTTCATCTCAATAATATCCTCTTTCTCCATTGGGATAATATCTGTTGATGATTTTACTGTGGAGAGTATAACATCACTTCCCAAGCCAATTTTCGACATTTTAATAACATCGCTTTTATTCAAAGCATAAAGTCCACTGAATAAAAGAAAGCTACAGAGTATGATTATAATTCTCATATTTAATCCTTTTATCAAAATTAGAACAACATACCAATACCAAGAGCAATTTCAAATGGTTTTTGAATACCACCCTCTCCACCATCACTTGTTGAAGCTCTCATAAATAGCCCCTGTTTAGTTTGAAATCTAAATGAGATATCTTGAGTTAAATAGAATCTAAAACCTAAGCCAATAGATGCTGCTGGTGCAATATGTGTATCTGTATTTGCTGCTTGTCCTTTTGTGAAAGTTGCACCAATAACACCTAGTTCAACTAATCCATAGGTATCAAAATATGTTAATGTTGTTTTTCCAAATGCAACTTTTCCATAAAGAAAACTATATGAAACTCCAAACATTGCTTGATAATTTGTTTTTTCAATATATCTTAAACCAGGTCCTAACTCTTCAATTGTGTGTGTAACACCTGTTTCTGTGTTTATGTTGTATGCCAAATTTAGTGTTAATGCAAAAAACTCACTCATATAATACTCTCCTCTTAATCCTAAAGGAAAAGATGTAAAGAATGTGTCATTTGGAACTATTCCACCTAAAAGAGAGAGTTCTGTTTTATCACTTTTTGTAAACTCTTTTTGCTGAATAACAACTATCTGACGACGTGCTCCCCAATATTTATCAACTTCAGAATCTAATGAAGATGCCAATATTGGTGTTACTAAAATCAATAATAAGAAAAAAATCGTTTTTTTCATTGCTGCTCCTATCTCACTATTTTATAAGATACTGTTACTGTTTGATTATCCCCACCATTTGTATACTCAAATTTTACTTGTCCCTCATAATCACCTGTTATTGAAGGATCAAGAGTTATTTTTATTTTCCAATAACCATACATCACCTGTCCAATAAGCCCACTTATAGTAGCTGCACTTTCAGAGAAATTTATAGGAATATTTGTACCAATTTTGTCTTTAAAATATGCCCCTTTTGTTAAACAAGCAAGTTTTTTCAATTTTTTATCAATATCAGAACCATAAGGCTCTTTAAAACTTTTTGAGTCGGAACGGTTTGCAATTATAAATGTTGGGTAATCTTGTTGAGCTGCTTTTGTAAACATCTCACTCTCTAAATTCTGAAAAATTTCAGTTGCTTTTAATGTTTCATCATAATATCTGTAATCATATCCAAGTAAAAATAGAAATAAGTTTTTATTTTTATTATTTCTATCATCACTCATTGCTTGTGAAACAGTGTTATATGCCTCAAAAAAATATCTTTTATTGTCAATTGTATTGCTATTACATACATATGATAAAGATGTACTATTTTGAGAGTTAGTTTCAAGATATGATGAAATTTTATCTATATCTCGAAGATACTGTTTTGTTGTTGATGTAGTATGGTTTATAACATCTTCTAAACCAAGTTTTGCTGAAAATTGTGTATATTTAACCCCAAAATACTCTGATGTTGGATATGATATCTCATCTTTATCATAGTTAGTACTTTCACCAGAGATGTAAGAATTAAGTGATGTAAGTATAAATCCAAATGAAGAACAGGATATTATACCACTTGAATCATCACCATTATCTTTTGTTACATCCAAGAAAAAATGAATATTCTGTCTATTTTCAATAGTTTTTCCAATAGAATCAAACTCAAGTTTATTTGGATTTGCAACAACATTATTATCAACTTCACCATTATTTTTGAGAAAAACTAGCTTTGTGTTTTTATCAAAATCTCCTAATGTTGGGTGAAGAGGGGTAATTGGAGATGAGTAACTACCTTTTACATTAAAATAGAGGTAATATGAGTTTGTGTTAAAATCACTCTCACAATTAACTTCGCCAGTTTGTAAATCCACTTTTTCTGCTTTAATAAATCGTGCTTCTTTAACATTCTCTGGGTTATAGTTAAA
Source organism: Anaeromyxobacter dehalogenans (assembly GCA_020718465.1). Classification (GTDB taxonomy): domain Bacteria; phylum UBP6; class JAFGXH01; order JAFGXH01; family JAFGXH01; genus JAFGXH01. The sequence goes on from DYRY01000097.1 coordinate 9,383, forward strand.
TATAACATTATTCTCACAAGATGGTAAAAAGAGAGCAAATATTAGCAAAAAGAATAAGACTATTTTTTTCATTCTGTTCACTCCATAAACTTAACTTGTAAATGTATCACAATGACTCTTTTGTGTCAAATAAATTTATAGCAAATATTAATAAAGCTCAAATATTTGTGAAAAGAAAATGAACATTTTATGATTTTTATTAGCACAAAATTAATCGTATTAAATAATAGTAGCAGATTATTAATATTTTTAAAGTAATATTTTTAAAAATAAAATATGCTATTTAATTAGATAAATAAAATGTTTTTATTAAAAAAAAATACTGGTATATTAAATAAAATAGTAGTTTAAAAAAAATATGTATATATAATTTAAATACTAATTTATTTATATTAAAATAATTAGATAAATTAATAAAACAGTTATTTTTATGAAAAAAATATTTTTCACAATAATAATCTTTTTTTTCACAATACTATGCTATATTAATTTATCAATTTTTTTTCGAAAAAGGAGTGTCTATGGGAGCCTCAATTATTGCCATGGGGGCATATATGCCAGCAGAACCAATTCCAGAAACTATTAAAGGAGATTTTTTTAATTTTTTAAAAGAGAAAACGAAAATTCCATCCGATTATATTGAGGAAATGGAAAAAACAGGTTATTTTCCTGGAACAGTTGAAACAAATTAT
>DYRY01000098.1 GCA_020718465.1 Anaeromyxobacter dehalogenans
TATGGAAACTTTGAAACATCAAAGAAAACAATAGAGGCTGAGATTGTTTTTAATAAAGGGGATTTTTTTAACTATCAAAAACTTCAAGAGACAAGAAATAATATAAGAGGATTAGGTGTTTTTAAAAGGGTTTCAATAAGATATCCAAAATTAAAAATAGGTGAAGGTGTACAAGATGTTTTAGTTTTTTTAGAGGAGGACCATAATCAGTATTTAGATTTCTCTATTGGTACATCAAGTGATGAAAAATATACAACATCAATAGAGATTGTTGAACAAAATCTTTTTGGATATGCAAAGAAAGTCTCTCTTTTAGGTAAAGTTGGAGAGATATATAATAGAGCAGAACTTAACTTTGTTGACCCAAGATTCTCAATGTTTGGATTATTTAATATTTTTGGCTCTTTTCGTTTAGTTAGTAGTCTTAAAGTTTTTTATAGATATGAAACTCTTCCATCTTTCACACTTAATAGTTATGGTGGAAATTTATCTTTTTCAAAACTTCTTTTTTCAAAACTTAATATAAGTTTTGCAATAGAGGCAGAACAGGCAAAAACAGAGAGATATTTCTCTAAAAATATTGTTGAACCTGATATATTTGATTTAATAGAGCATTCAACAACATCATCATTTATTATATCTTTATATTTTGAAAATAGAGATAACCCTTTTGACCCAAGAAGGGGAAATATGCTTCGTTTTACAACAAAACTTGCAACAAGAGTAAACTTTATTGATGTTTTAGGCGGTGGTGATGAATTTTTTAAATATGAATTTGAATACTCTCACTACATTCCATTTACACCAAATTTTATATTAGCATTGTCTCTTAGATTTGGTGCTGTTATACCAACAAATCCAGAAAGAGAGAGAATACCAGAAAAGGAGAGATTCTTTTTAGGTGGAGATAATACAATAAGAGGTTATGATTTAAATATGGTTGGGGAGATAGAGAACAATAGTCCATTAGGAGATACATCTAAAATGTTAGTAAATGCAGAGTTTAGAACTCCATTAAGATTGATAAAAAATATATGGCTTGCATTTTTTATTGATGCAGGTGGACTTGCACAAGATATAAGTGATTTCTTTGAAAAAACAACATATCAATCAGATGGAAAAAATTTAATTCGCTATAGTGTAGGAGTTGGTTTAAGATATATGACTATTATTGGTCCTATAAGATTAGATCTAGGTTACAAACTAAATGATACTGCTAGTGATGATGATTATTATAGATTTCACTTTAATTTTAGTTATCCTTTTTAAACCATACTATTTTCTCTATTTTTTTATCTTACTTGCATCCACACAACTTAAATAATAAAATATCTATCACTTTTAGCGGGTTAAAACCCGCTGTTCATGTAATAATTTTATATCTTCAAGAAAAATATAAAAAAATTTTATTCATGTGGATGCAAGTAATTAAAACTTTAAAACAAAAATATTTGATTTTTTTTTATCTTATGATAAAATGCTTTTGTTGTTTTAGGATGTTTATGAGAAAAAATATATTTTACTACATAATTATAGTAGTTATTTTAACTCTTTTAGGTTGTAGTGATGAAGCCTCTAGTGAAAATGATAACTATGGAGCATTAGAGGTAACATTAGTAAATCAGTCGGAGTTTGATATTAAACGAATCTATTTTCATACAGAGATTGATAACTATAAAAACAATATTATAAAGTGTGATTCAACTAATATATCTCAATGTTTGAGAAACAAAAGTCATAGTAGTAGTGTAGAGATTGATGGAATGGAGTATATTAGTAAACCATACAACAGAAAAAATTTCTGTTTAGAGGGACTTGAATTAAAGTATGTCACTTTTGTTCGAGATATTGCCTCCACTGTTGAAACAGAGATTGCAATAACAACAGAGTCTCCTTTAAATGTTATAAGCGGAAAAGTTGAGTTAAATATATTTGCAGAGGATTTTTTCTACACAAGAATTAGTAATCCTAATATGTCGTGTAGTGGTGATTAATATTTTATTCTGATTTTTTTATAAAAATAAAAAATATTTGTAATATAATTTGGAGTTTTTAATGATTAAACTATCTGCTTTTCTCTTTATTTTTGGGATTGTATTTTTATCTCAAAATCTGTGTGGGAATCGTGAGATAAAAAACCTACAAGAGTTAAAACTAAAAAAAGATATCAATAAAAAATATAATTTCATTAAAAACTCAATAGAACAAAATAGAGTTTTATTAAAATCAAAAAATTTAAACTACTCAAAAATTAGTAAAATTTTTAAAGAATCACTAGTTAATAGAATTATTCCATTTTGGGAAGGAACTAAATGGGATTTTAATGGATATACACCAATACCAAAAAAAGGGGAAATTGCTTGTGGTTATTTTATTTCAACAACAGCTATTGATTTCATTATAATAGAGATTTCTGAAAAAAATACAGCAGAAAATATAGATAAAATATATAAAATCCTTCCTAATGGAATCCATTTTATTGGTTTTGATCAAAGTCATGTTGGTTTTATACTAAATGAAGAGGGAAAAATATATTTAATTCATTCAAATTATATTGAATCAGAAGGAGTTATTGTTGAAATATCAACAAATAAAAAACTATTAAAAAAATGGGTTTATGATGAAAAAATAGATATAATAAAACAAAATTTATAATTTTTTTTTAATATTTGATGGATGTTTATGAGAAAAAAAACTTTTAAGATATTTTTTTATATTGTACTTTTAATAACATTAGTTGGATGTTCACAAAAAAATTACCTTTATCATCAATCTCCAGAGAGCTCTATTGAAGATTATCAACATCCACCATATTTGATTTTGGTAAATAGTGAAATCCCAAAAGATAGTAATAATTATGAGATATGTTCAAGACTTGAGAGTTCTATATCAGCATCTTTAAAAGCTCCATCAGTTTTTTTGTGTAATCCTAAAAACTCTTTTGATATGGAGTTGCTTCAAAAACAGTATCCATATAGAATTATTATTGATGTAAAATTTAAAAAAGATTATAACTATACTGTTATTCTTGATATTTTATCTTTTGGAACAGTAATTCCATATATTCCAGCTCCACATTGGGGAAACTATACTCTTGAGGCAACTGTAAATATGGTTTCTCCTGAAAGAGTTTTTGATAAAAGTTTTACAATTATATCTGATTTTAGTTATTTAGCTTACTCTCTATTTAGAACTGATGTACAAGAGGCCTCAATTAGAAGAGCTGTTAGCCATTTTGTAAATACACTAATTCAAGAGAAAGGTTTTCGCTCTGTTGTTGATAATCAAGATATTGAGTTGGAGGAGGAGAATGTTGAAGCCAATTTTGTTCCAGAGTCTCAAAACTACTTCAAAATTCTTGAGGAAGAGAGTTTTAGAGTTGTTCAAAGAAATAATATAAAGACTAAATTTATGGTGGTTGATTTTAGATTTCAAAAAGGTATCACAAGTGTTAAAGGTTACTACTCAAATGATAATGGAAAAACATTGGGTGCCTCTGGATGGGGAGAAACAACAGAGTATAAAATTCAGGGCTCCTCTTTTCAGCCAACAAGTAGTAGCTATATCTCTCCAAACTTTGGAACATACTATCAGAAAAATATTTTAAAAGATTTTGGAAAAGATGTTTCCGATTTTAATCGAGGAACAGAGGGATATATTCCAGGAAAAGGAAGTGATCCAACCGTTGGATGTGAAGCCTCTGGAACTTGTGTAGATTATTCAGATAAATTGACATCGCTTGAGTATGAAACAGAGTACTACTCCTTTTTCGGTGGAGTTTCTGCTGGATTTAATCTTTTGGTTGGTTCCGATTTTCAGTGGTTTTTCACTCCTAACATCTGGATAAATGTTGCAGAGATTCGTTATGCAGTTGTTTATAGTACAACAACTGATTACACCTCTTTTAGTTTTCCATTTTTAAGCTCTTTTGGTATTAACTTTGCAACAGGTTTTTTTATTCCTAAAATCAGAAGCGGTATGAAAGTTGGATTTAGTTACTCCTACTTTAGAGATTTTGAATTCGATAAAAAAATTGAGTTTAAGGAGGTTTATTATGAAGATAAACTTTATAAATCAAGAAGAATTTTTGTTGATAAAGTTCAAGTTCAATCTTTTACAGGTTATGTAGATTTATTTGTATTTTTTTAAATACAAAAATTATAATTATGCCATTTCTAAAAACTAATTACAAATATCATATTTTTTCTAAGCTATGCAAGATATTTAGTATTTTTCTGTTTGGATTTTTTAATAAAATACTATATTATAACAGAGTTTTTAGCTCCTTTTCATTTAAAGTAGGAGATTATATTTTGGTGGGAGTTTTATGTTTAAAATAGGAAGTTATGTTTTTGACAAACCAAGAGTTTTAGCTCCAATGGCAGGCTTTACAGATATATCTTTCAGAGAATTTTGTTACGATTTAGGTGCTGATTTTGCAGTAAGCGAGATGATAATGGTTAAAAGTCTTATCTATGAAAATCAAAAAGGATTTGAACTCATGAATAAAAGTGAGAAAGATAATCCATTTATAATTCAACTTGCAGGAAGTGATGGGGAGGATTTTGTAAAAGCATTACCATATGCTATAAAATTTGGTGCAGATATTATTGATATTAATATGGGATGTCCTGTTCCTAAAGTTGTTAATAATGGAGCAGGAAGTGCACTTACAAAAAATCCAAAAAAAGTTTATGAAATAGTCAAAATGATTAAAGATAGTAGCTCTATTCCTATAACTGTTAAAATAAGGCTTGGTTGGGACTCATCAACATTAACATATCGAGAGATTGCTAAAAATATTGAGTTAGCAGGTGCTGATGCAATCACAATTCATAGAAGAACTAGAGCACAAATGTATGGAGATATCTATCCTCTTGATATTTTTAAAGAGATAAGAGATATTGTTACAATTCCAATAATTTCAAACGGAAATATTTTAACTGAAGAGGATATTAATGAGAATTTTAGTATGGGAGTTGATGGAGTTATGATTGGTCGTGGAGCAATAAAAAATCCTTGGATTTTTTCAAAAGATAATCCAAAAATATCTCATATTGATCGATATAATGCTTTAGTAAAACTTTTAAATCTACATTTAAAATATCATTCAGAACAGAAAGCATTAAATTTTATGAAAGGTCACTACTCTGCATATATTAGAGATTCAGAGGGTGCCAAAAGTTGTAAAAATCAATTAATGACAATAACAAACAAAAATGAACTTTTAGATGTTATAAATAGATTTTTTGAAATTGTTTAAGAATTATAATTTCTTATTTTTAATTTTGAGATGTACTATTTTTCTTTTCTGATTTTATCTCTTCGTTCTTTTTCACCAGAACTAATAATTCCCTTATCTTTTCGTCGATTTTTGTTTTTATTATCTGTATTCTCAACACTCTTATTTTCCAGATTTTTTCCATTTTCTTCAGAATTATCTTTATTTTCATTATAATTATGATTTTGTTTATTTTTTATTTTTTCAACTCTTATCTCTTCTTTTCTTTCATCTCTTAGCTCTTTTCTTCTCTCTTTCTCTTCAGATGTTATGATTTTTCTTTTGTGATCTCTAACAATAACTTTTTTAGGTTTTTTGTAATTAAATTTGTAAACAGAGCAGAGAGTTTTATTTTTATGTTTAAAAAATTTTATTTTAAATAGAACCTGTTTTATACATTGTTTGACCCTTTCATTTTTGATTGAATCATCATCATTAAATTGATAATCAGTTGGATTGCCATCTTGATTAATGTCCCAAAAAAGTGTTAAATCTCCCTCCTCTTCATTTTCATCATCTTCTGATAGAATTTCAAAACATTTGTAAAAATGTTTTAGATGTTTTTCTGCTAATATTTTTGAAGCCCTGTTTGAAGAGCATTTTCTCTCAATAAATTTATTGGGTTTTCCAAATAGAGTTATTATTACTAAAAATGATAGTATTATTAAAAATATTTTCATAACCACCTCCAAATGGGTTATTATAGTAGATAATTATTTATAAAAAAAGTTAATTTTTTATATATTAATATGTCAAACAAAACTATTTTTATTTAAAATCTAAGATTTTAATACCATCAGAAAAGGCTTTAGGATTTTCATAAGTTGCATTATCTGTTAGTTTTTCTGGGTTTATAGATATAAGAGAGGCAATATTTCCTTTTTTTATCTCCAAAACTCTTTTTTTTGTGGTTGTTTTGCCTGAAATCATAACATCTTGAATTCAGAACTAAAAGTTATACGCATGGTAAATCTTTTTTAAAGAGAAAACAAATTATAATTAGTTTTTTTTAGGGTCAACGCATAAGAATTAAAGAAAAACTTTAAGAATAAATGATATTTTTTTATTGCTTTTTCTCAAATTATAACCATTATAAAATAAGTAAAAATTTTTATCAATTAAATGATAAAAATTTAAATAGTAAAAATAAAAAATCAGTTTTTGATTAAAATAGATAATTTTTAATGGAGAGATATTAATATGAAAGATGTTCAAGGTTGGATTGATGAGAGGCAGATTGCAATCAATAAAGTTGGAATAAAATCGTTAAAATATCCAGTTGTGGTTCTTGATAAAAAAAACGAGAAGCAATCAACTGTTGCTGAAGTTGATATGTATGTTGACCTTCCTAAAGAGTATAAAGGTACACACATGTCACGCTTTATTGAAATTTTTAATGAATATCATGATAAAATCACAATGGGAAATCTTATAGAGGTTCTTCAAGTTATGAGAGAGCGTCTTAATGCCTCAAGGGCAACAATGGAGTTACGATTCACCTATTTTATAAAGAAAAAGGCTCCAGTAAGTGGAAGTGAAGGCTGGATGGATTACGAATGTGCTTTTATTGGAGATTGTAATAAAGATAAGGGAGAGTTTATTTTAAAAGTTAAAGTACCAATAACATCTTTATGCCCATGTTCAAAAGAGATCTCACAATATGGGGCTCATAACCAGAGATCTTTTATGACAATAGAAGTAAAATACAAAGAGTTTTTATGGCTTGAGGACATTATACGTGTTGCAGAGACATCTGGTAGTTGTGAACTATATCCTCTTTTAAAAAGAGTTGATGAGAAATATGTTACAGAGTTTGCATATGATCATCCTGCTTTTGCAGAGGACATTGTTAGAAATGCCGCATTAAAACTTATTGATATTGATGAGGTATCTTGGTTCAGAGTTCAAGTTGAAAATATTGAATCAATTCATAACCACTCTGCTTATGCATGTATAGAACATCAAAAGTAGTTTTTCTAAAAAAACTAAAAGATTTTTAATTTTTAAAAAAATCAGACTGTTTATAATTTTTCTCCCACTCAACAAGGTAGTTTTTTAAAACTGCTGCAACAGGAACTGCAAAAAGCATTCCTAATAGACCAAAAACTCCAGCACCAATAAAAAGAGCTAAAATAACAAAAAATGGTGAAATTCCAACTTTATCACTCATAACTTTTGGTGTTATAAAAAATCCCTCAATTGTATTACTTATTAAAAATGTTAAAACAACACCAATAATTCCCCATATACCAAGTATAGGAATATTTAATATTGCCATTCCTAATGCAACAATAATCCCTATTGTAGCTCCAAAATATGGTATAATTGATAAGACTCCTGCTAAAATACCAATAACAAAAGATAAAGGAATTCCTGTTATTGCTAATCCAATACTATATGATATTGCTAAAAAAAGAACAACTATTAATTGACCAGAGAAATATGATTTTAAAATAGAGTCAATCCGTTTTAGTTCAGTTCTCCAACGAGCCTCCTCTTTTTCTGGAATAAAACTCTCAATTTTTTCAGTAACTTTTTTAAAATCACGTAAAAAATAGAAAAGAAATAGTGGAATCATAATTATGTTTATAATAACTCCCAATAATCCTGTTGTTTTTGTAATAGCTTTTAGTGCTATTTTTAAAACCATATTCACTAATTCTGGCAGATTATCTTTCATTGATATTAAAAAAGATTCTGTATGTTTTGATATATCATTTTCAGAAGTTAAACCTGTTGAGGCTAACAGAGTTGATATCTTTTGATGAATTGTTGGTATATGAGCACTTAAACCTTTGATTTGATGTAAAAGTTCTGGTATAAGAATTAGTAAAAACACAAGTGAAAAAATAGAGAATAATGTTACAAGAATTGATATTCCAAGAGCTCTTGGAAGTCTAAATCTCTCTAAAAAAGTTACAGCAGGATCTATAAGGTAGGCTAGAAAAAAAGCAGTTAAAATGGGTGCTAAAACCCCTTTCATAAAATAAACAATAACAACAACAGAAATAATTATAAAATATATTTTATGTTGTTTGATAAAAGAGATAATTTTATCCATAAAAATCCATAAAAATCCATAAAAATATAAATTATATTAAAACAAAAATATAGAAAAAACAACCTATTTTATAAAATTTTTAAAATCAAGAAAGATAAAAACAGATTTTAAAGTTGATATTAAGAATTTTTTATCTATCGCTTAAGATTTATCACCTCTGCTAACATTGAATCAACAGTTGTGATGCTTTTAGAGTTTGCCTGAAAAGCTCTTTGAGTGATAATCATATTTACAAACTCTTCAGCTAAATCAACATTTGATTGCTCAAGATTTTGAGATAAAACAGCACCTCTTGGACCTGTATTTGCCATACCAACAAGTGGAAGTCCTGAATCTCTTGTTTCTCCCCAAACATTTGAACCCAATTTATAAAGTCCCTCTGGATTCTGAAAAGAGGCAAGAAGAATTTGCCCAACAGTTCTAACCTCTCCATTAGAGTAGGCTCCACGAATAATACCCTCAGAATCAACAGCAATTCTAGTTAGTGAGCCTGTTGTATAACCATCTTGAGTTTGGAAATTAATGCTACTTCTTGCAGAGTATTGTGTTGTTCCTGTTTCTCCATCACCACCATCAGTTGTTATTGATGGACCAAAATCGAATGATATTGTTTGATTAGGAGTTGCATTATTAAAATTAATCACTCCACCAACAACAGTTTCTGTATCTAAACGTCCATCTGTTGTAAAACCAAGTGTTCCTGTTGCTATTTCAGTTGGAACTCCAGAAACTCCACCATTAAGTTCACCACCATCAATTAAAGCATGCCATTCCCAATCATTAGTAGCACCCCTTCTAAAAAAAACATCAACTTGATGTGAATTACCAAGAGAGTCATAAACAGTAACTGCTGTTGCAAAATTAGATGTATTGTATGGATCTGTTGGATCAAATACAGCTACAATTTGTTCCGATTCGGAGTCTAAATTAGCTGTTATAGAGATGTTTTGAGTTGCCAATGGTGGAATATTACTTGATGTTAAATTTATGTCACCAATAGCACCATTTATCTGTCCATTAGCTGTTACTCCATAACCTTGAAGACGCATTTTTTGAGGATTTACAATATAGCCATCCTGATCAATATGAAATTGACCTGCTCTTGTGTAGAATGTACCTGTTTGACCATTCACCGTTCCATTTACCATAAAATATCCAGAACCATTAACGGCCATATCAGTATCTAATCCTGTTGCAAAAAGAGAGCCTTGAGAGTGAATCTGTTGAATATCACTAACCAAAACCCCTTGCCCCATTTGAGAAAATGTAGCAGTTGCACCAATAAGTGTTTGAGAAACAAGGTCTGCAAAGTTTGCACGGGATCTTTTAAAGCCAACTGTGTTTGAGTTTGCAATATTATCACCAATAATTCCCATTGATGTTCCATTTGCATTTAAACCAGAGACTGCTGAATACATTGCTTGATAAAGACCCATAATAACCTCCAAAACACCATTAAAAAGCTTATCGACCAAGATAGAAAAAAATGAAAAATAATATTAACTTAATCCCAAAATTTTAATTTAACAAATAAAAAATACTTAATTAAAGTTTATAGATTTTATTCCGAAAAAATATTCAGATTTAAACATAAATATGTTAAATTTAATATTTTTAATAGTAATAAACAGTTCTGTTTTTAGGAGGATGTATG
>DYRY01000099.1 GCA_020718465.1 Anaeromyxobacter dehalogenans
TGTTTTGCTCTTGCTGATCTTTGTTTTGCTCTTGCTTATCTTTGTTTTGCTCTTGATTATCCTCTTTTTTACCATCCTGTTTATTTTGATTTTGTTGTTGTTGCTCTAACATTTTTAATGTTATCTCAATATTTTTTTTAACATTTGGGTCAGATGGATTGTTTTTAGCATATTTTTTATAGTAATCAAGGGCCTGTTTATAATCTTGCATTTTGAAAAAACTATTCCCAAGATTATAAAGTGCATTATCTCTCAATAGTTTATCATCAGATGCTAATGATTTTATGTATGAATCTTTTGCTTCAGAGTATTGCTCTTTTTTATATTGAGAGTTACCTATATGGTAGTAAAGTGATGGATTCTGTTTTAATTTTTCAAAAGCCTCCTGAAATTTCTCAATAGCTTTATCATATTTTCCCTCTTTATATAGTTGATCTCCATCCTCAACCTCTCCACTATTTTTTTCAAATAGTGAAAATCCAAAAAGAAATGGAACTAACATTGCTATTATAAACATCTCTTTAAGATTTTTATACATGTTTTCTCCTTCTTTCTCCAATAAAAGATGATAAAAATAGAAAAATAAGAGCAAAATATAGAGGAACAGTAAATCGCTCCTGCTTCATTACTTTAAACTCCTCTTTTATACTCTTTTTCTCTAGTTGAGAGATTTCACCTAACATTTTACTTAAATCAATTGAGTTATCCTGAAATCCATAATATTTTCCATTTGTTAAAGCTGATATCTCTGTTAAAAAATCGGGATTTAGCTTTGTTAAAACAGGTTCTCCACTACTCTCTAAATAACCCTTACTATTTCCCTTTTTATCTTTAATAGGAATGAGCTCTCCAGTTAAAGAGCCTATTCCTATTGTATATATCTGAATTTTTTTCTCTTGAGCCATTTTAACAGCTTTTTGAAGATCTCCATCATGATTTTCGCCATCAGAAACAATAATAAGAACTCTTGAACGACCATCTCCTCTACTTCCCATCTCAAATAGATCTATTGCAGTCTCAATTGCTAACTGTATATTTGTACCACCAATTGGGATATCATCAACCCATATATTTTTTAAAAAAAGTTGTGTAACAGAGTAATCGGTTGTCAGTGGTGTTTGTGGATATGCAATTCCTGCAAATGAGACTAATCCAACTCTATCACCTCTTAATGTTTTAATAAAAGAGGATATCTCCATTTTAGCACGTTCAATCCTACTTGGAGCAATATCTTCAGCTAACATACTTTTTGATATATCAAGGGCAATAACAATATCAATTCCTGTTTTTTGAACCATTTTAGAACTTTCACCATACATTGGAGATGCAAGTGCAATAATAATTGCAACCAATGATAAAAGAAAAAAAATAAATTTTACATGCTGTTTTGTATAAGATACAGCTATTTTTAAATTGTTAAAATAGTTTCCAACAGGTAAATTAAAGTTTTTTGTTTTATTTCTAAAGAAAAATATACCAAAAACTAAAACAATTGGTATAAAAATAAATAGTAAAAAATAGATTTTATTATCCCAGCTCATAAAACCTCTTATATCAAATTAAGAAGAAAATCTTTGTGCTTTAAAGCACTAAAATATTTCAATAGTTTTTAACAATAGAAAGTTGATTTTATTTCTTTTTTTTCTGATTCTGTTTTCTTGATTTTGAAGCCTCTTTCTTTTTTTTATCTCTTGAGACTCTATTAAATAGTCTTGGTTGTTTTGAATCTTTTGATGAAGAGTCATCATCATCATCATCATCAAATCCATCCATTCCAGGCATCCCAGGAAAACCAGGCATTCCCCCCATACCTCCCATTCCACCAGATAACATATTTTTCATATCTTTAAGTTGCATTAACTGTTTAATTCCTGGAATTTTTGATAGAAATCCTGTGTTTCCCATTGAGAGTTGATTCATCATCTGTTTCATCATATTAAACTGCATCATCAACTCTTTAACCTCTTTGTAAGAGCGACCAGAACCTTTAGAGATTCTTATCATTCTACTTTCATTCATTAAATCAGGATTTGATCGCTCTTTATGTGTCATTGAATCAATAATATAGCTAACTTTTTTAAACATTGATTCATCAACATTATCAGGTAGTTTCATACCACCACCCATTGGCATTTTTGCAATTAAATCTTTAACAGAGCCTAATTTATTAATCATTTCAATCTGTTTTTTGAAATCGTAAAAATTGAATTCACCTGAAAGCATTTTCATTGCATCAATTTCTGCTTTTTCATCAACAACCTGTTCAAAATCTTGAACTAAACCAACGATATCACCCAATCCTAAAATTCTTGATGCAAGCCCCTCTGGACGGAAAGGTTCAAGTTGAGCTAATCCCTCTCCCATACCTAAAAATTTAATAGGTTTCTCTGTAACCTCTTTTATGGAGAGGGCAGCACCACCACGAGCATCACCATCAAGTTTAGTAAGAATAACTCCATCAATAGAGATTCTTGTGTTGAACTCTTTTGCAGTATGAACAGCATCTTGACCAATCATTGCATCAACAACAAGAAATTTATTATCTGGTTTAGTTAAAGTATCAATATCCACAAGCTCTTTCATAAGAGCCTCATCAATTGCCAAACGACCAGCAGTATCTATAATCATAACTTGATATTTATGCTCTTTTGCATACTCAAGTGCAGCTGAACATATTTTGGGTGGTTTTTCACCTTTTAAATGAAAAACTTTAATATCAAGTCGCTCTCCAATAATCTGAAGTTGGTCAACAGCAGCAGGACGATAGATATCAGCAGCAACAAGAAGAACTCTTTTATTCTCTCTCTCCATTAGATATTTTGCCAATTTACCTGTTGTTGTTGTTTTTCCAGAACCCTGAAGTCCCATCATCATTATTACAGTTGGTCCTTTTTCTCTGTATTTAATAGAGGTATCAACAGGACCCATAAGTGCCTCAAGCTCCTCTTTACAGATTTTTACAAAAATATCACCAGGTTTAATTTTAACTTTTTTTCCTTGGTGTTTTACTGCAACCTGAACAATCTCTCCTGTTGCTTTCTCTTCAACCCTTTTTAAAAAGGCTTTAACAACTTTAAACTCAACATCGGCCTCTAAAAGAGATTGTCGAACATCTTTTAAAGCCTCTTTAATGTTGTCGGCTGTAATTTCTGCTTTCCCTTGTAGCCTATTTTTAGCACTTTTAAAGCCATTTGCTATTACATCAAACATTTCTCACCCCAAAAATCTTTTTAATAAAAAAACAAAAAAATCATATATGAACAGTGGGTTTTAACCTACTGAATAAAAACAAAAACAAAAACAAAAATCTTTTTTAATAAATATCTTGGATAACTTAAAAAAAACAAAAAGCCTTTTATTTATAACTTCTTTAAAGTTATAGAAAATATTTATTATACTATCTTTTTTATAATTGACCACTTAACTCTATCAGGATAATCCTTTAAAGAGACTCCTTGAGTTAAAAGCTCCTCTCTTATTTTATCAGCCTCTCCATAATTTTTATCTTTTTTTGCAGAGTTTCTCTCCTCTATTTTGGATAAAATATACTCTTTTGTTAAACCAAGTTCATATGCTCTTTTTTCATTTATTTTAGATAAAAATTGGTTTGGATTATTTTCAAAAAGGGCAAATGTTGAAAAAATAGTTTTTAATGGAGAGTAAATCTCTTTTAATGTTCTTTTTTTATCTTTCAGTTTTGTTTTAGGTCTATCAATTAACTCATTTATAATTCTGAAATATTTTGATAAAGTTCCAATTGCAGCAGCAGTATTAAAATCATCATCCATATCTGTTTCAAATTGATTTAACATTATCTCTTTAAACTCTGGATGTAGTAATAACTCTCCATCTTCAATAGGATTATCAATTATCTCAAGCATATTTGATAGTGTCTCATAAATAGAGCATAATCTATCCTCTGTTTCATCAAGAGATACAAATGTTATTTCAGTGTCATTTTCATCATCTTTTTTGATTGTGAAATTAATTGGACTTCTATAGTGATTTGACAAAATAAAAAATCTTATTACCTCTGGATCATATTTATCTAAAAGATGTCGAATTGTAAAGAAATTTCCAAGAGATTTGCTCATTTTGGCACCATCAATATTAACAAAACCATTATGAAGCCAATATTTAACATACTCTTGACCTGTTGCTCCCTCACTTTGTGCAACCTCATTCTCATGATGAGGAAAAACTAAATCTTTTCCACCACCATGAATATCAAATGTAGCCCCAAGATATTTTGTACTCATTGCAGAACACTCAATATGCCAACCAGGTCTTCCTTTTCCCCAAGGGGAATCCCACATTGGTTCATTTGGTTTTGCTTTCTTCCAAAGAGCAAAATCAAGTGGATTTTTTTTCTGTTCACTAATCTCAATTCTAACACCACTCATTAACTCATCAAGTTTTCTGTTTGATAATTTTCCATATTCAGGAAAATCGGAAACAGAGAAATATACATCACCATCAGATTCATATGCTAGATTTTTTTTAATTAATTCCGAAATCATCTCAATCATATCACTAATATGCTCTGTTGCTTTTGGTTCAATTGAAGCAGGGGCAATATTAAGTTTACCCATATCTTCATAAAAGGCATTAATAAATGTTTCACTAACATATTTAGATGTACTATTTGACTCATTTGCCCTTTTAATAATTTTATCATCAACATCTGTAAAATTACGAACGTAAGTTACATCATAATTTTTATATTTTAGATATCTGTATATAGCATCAAATGCCACATAAGCCCTTGCATGACCAACATGACAGTAATCATAAACAGTAACACCACAAACATACATACCAACTTTATTTGGTTCGATTGTTATGAAATCCTCTTTTTTTCCGCTTAATGTATTATATACTCTCATATCTACTCCAATAAAGGTTTAATATTATATATAAAAGATAATCTATTTTCAATAAACTTATTTCATTTTTGAAATTATTTTATTAAAAAAATAAACAAAAACATTTTAACTACTAAAAATGATTCATATTTTTATAAATAACAAAAAATATAATTTATGTAATTTGGTTTTTAAAATAGTATAACAAAAAATTAAGTTCTACCTATGAAAATAACTTTAGATGATTTTTGAGTTTACTTATATTTTAGGGTGGTTTTTCTAAAAATATGAAAATCTTAATTCAAAGCTATTTATTAACCTTACTCAACACAAGATGCTGTTTTAATTTGGCAAGTTGTATTACAAACTAAATCACCACTTGAGAAACCATAATCAACACAAGTCAATCCATCAAATACATCTACTGCTGCTGGATCACACTCTTCATTATTGTCAGAATCAATAACACCATCACCACATGGATCTGGTTCAGTTGGAGTGTAGTTTACTGTTAATTCATAGTTATAACCATCTGTTGAAGAGTAAGCATCAATAATAATATAGTATGTTGCATCACTTCCAGCTGTATATGTTAGAACCTCTGGATCTCCACCATCAACTCCTTTAATACAAGAGGAAACAATATTACTACAATCAGTTACAATATACAAAGACATATCAACACTAGTTGATATTCTTTTTAATGAAAGATTTAGTTGATCTCCAGCACTCATTGTGATTTGGTATGCAACATCAACTCCTTCAGCTTTATATCCTGTACATCCACCAGATCCTGGATTGTAATTATTTGTAGAACCAACACTTGTACCAACCCATAAACCACTTGAGTTTATAACTGGAGAATCAACACAGGTATCTGTTCCAGTAGGTCCAGATAAAACACAAGCTGGATTTCCATTTATAACTTTATATATTGCACCATCAACACAAGCACAGGTAAATACTGTTGAGCTTGTTGCTGTACAAACCTCTGTACTATTTTCAATACCTTCACATGGATTTGGTTCACATGGTGATGTACAAGTATGAAGTGTATTATTTGCATAGTAACCTGCTTCACATCCACAACTATATGTATCTGGAGTGCTTTGAGTACAAACTCCATCACTATTAGTAACACCTAAACATGGATTTTCTGTACAATAATCAGTAAATCTTGTAAAATTCACATCCAATCTGTAATCAAGAGTATTTCCTAATTGCCAAGCGTCAACAACTAAATAGTATGTCATTGTACTACTAGTTGAGTTTGTGTATGTAAGTGTGAATGGACTCAGTTCTGTATCTCTTCCAGGAGCAACACAAGATGTCATTTCACAAGATGTTAGAAGGTATAAAATAATCCAAGAGGCAGTTCCACCTGTTTTAGTTAATTTTGCAGTAATTGAATCACCTGCATTTAATGTTAGCTTATAAACAACATCATTTCCTTGTTCATTCTCATTTTCAGTACAAGTAGATGCTGTACCATAATTATTTGTTGCTCCAACAGTTGTACCAACCCAAATACCAGAATCTTCAATTAAAGGAACATCTGCATCATTTGTACAAGTATTAGAACCACTTGGTCCTATAATAACACAACTTGGAACTCCATTATCGATTAGAAATAGAGAACCCTCTTCACAACCACAACTATAAACTGTTGCACTTGTTGCAGTACAAACCTCTGTGCTATTTTCAACACCTAGACATGGATTTGTTTCACAAGGAGAAACACAAGTTTCACCACTTAAAAAATATCCTGTTTCACAAACACAGCTTGCAGCAGTTGCACTTGTTGATTTACAAACAGAGTGATCTCCACAAACAGGTGCTTCTGGTTCTAAACATGGATTAACACAGTTAACACCTTCTGTATCATCCGCATCATAGTAACCATCAGTTGCATTACAACGACACTCATAATCAGAATCACCTACTTGAAAGCAACTTGAATTTTCAACTCCAGAGCATGGATTTGTTAAACAGATGTCATCAAATAGCTCAAGATTAACATGAAGTGCATAAGGTCCTTTAGCAGTTGTTGACCAAGCATCAACAATAACATAATAATCTCCAGGATTCAACATTGTTGTTACAAATGAACTATTTTTAGATCCTGGAAGATGTGCTGTAGATGTATCATTATAAAATGATGTTGTTGTTCCTGAACATTCAGATTTCATATAAACAGTTGTATCATAACCTGTTATAGAATCTGTTTCCATCCAAATCTCTGCGATTGCAGGTTTTGTTAAACGAAGAATATAGGTATAGTCATTACCACCATTTTTTGTTTGATTATTTGTTGCATTGGTTGTATCTCCCATATAAATTCCACTCCACTCTGCTTCAGAGTAATCAGAAGGAACCTCTATAACAGGAGCATCAACAGAACAAATATCTGCACCTTGAGGTCCAGCAAGAATACAGTTAAATGTATCTTCTGAATCCATATCATAATAGCCTGTTTCACAAGCACAGAAAATATTTGTTAATGATGTTGATTTACAAACAACATTTGTTCCCTCTGCAGAACAATCAGGAGCTGTTGGTAAAGAGCAAGGATCTGTACAACTATGTATACCATCCTGAACAGTTTCAAAATATCCTGCTTGACATCCACAAGTAAACTCTGTTGCACTTGAAGGTGTACAGGAGTTTGTTCCATTAGCTGTTTCATCAGGACAAACAGAACCATTTTCACATGGATTCACACAAGAACCATTAAGCTCAAAATATCCATTTTCTTCATCACAAGCACACTCATAATCATTATCACCAAAACCAGTTGGTAAACAGTATTCATGAGCCTCTGCATTACAACTATTAACTGCACAAGGTGCACCATAGTTGAACTCAAGAGTAAAAGCACCTTCATGATTTGTCTCTATATCATCCCAATAATCATACTCTGTTTGACCATCAACCATCAAATAGTATGTTCCAGCTGGAACAATAACTGGATATATATATCCATTACTTGATGTTCCAATGTAGTCGTTTGAGTATGTTCCATAAGTATCTTTACAATATAGAGTTGTCTCTGTTGTAAAAGCACATCCCTCTTCTGGAGCATTGAATAGTGCAAGAACTCCATCCCAACTATCAGTATCAAGGATTGCATAGAAGATAACATCTGTATCAAAATGAAGTTTATAGAAAAGATCTCCTAAATCTCCACCTGAACAATCACCATAACTATTTGTTGTACCAATTGTTGTTCCAGAGTAGATTCCAGGAGTTGAAATCTCTGCAACATCACATGTATCTGCACCACTATTTGTAATAATCTGGATACATTCATTATTGAAAGATTCATATCCCTCAACACATTCACAAGTTACATCAATAGCACTTCCTGCAACACACTCTGAATTTGAAGGACATGTATAACTTGAACATGGATTAACACAAACATAACCATTATCAAAGTAACCATTTGTGGAGTTACAAACACAAACTCCTGCATTACAAATACGATTACCTTCACAAGTTATACCTGCACATAAATCTTCACCCATCTCTAAAAGAAGTGTATAAGAACCAAATCCATCTGTACTATAGCCATCAACAAAAATAAAATATGTTACTCCAGCTGTTGCTTGGAATGTTACAACCTCTGTTGTTGTTGTGTCTTTACAAGATATTTGAGTTGAAGTCTCTTCACAAGATGTTCTAACATATAAAACTGAATCAAAACTTCCAAGTCCCTCAAGTGTTATTGTCAACTCTCCTGATGTTTCTGGAGTAAATGAGTAAACAACCTCTGGAGAACCAGTAGATGAGCCACAACTTCCTGCATAATCACCAACTGTTCCTGTTGTATCACCTTGATATAATCCTAATGAAGGAATAACAACAGCATCTACACAAGTCTCACCACCCTCTAGTGTTTCCGCAATAGGTGCATCTTCTAAAGAGTAAGTTAAAGAGTAAACATTTTTAGCTGTGTGAACACGAATAAAATATGTTTTTGTTTCAGAACCATCACTATAGCTTGTTCTATAGCTAATTGATTCATTGTCTGTATATGTTATTCCACTTACAAGATAATCATAATTATCTTCAAAACCATCTTCAAAAAGTTTTACATCAAGATTTCCTCTTGAGTGTGTGAACTCTAAATCAACTTTAATGATTTTGTTGTTTGGAACCTCAATTTTATACCAATCCTCAACAGTTGTACAAGTTGCACTCTCTGTTGTAAGATTTTCATAAGTTTCAGGAGTTATTAACACAGCTAAAGCTGATGTTGAGTTCAAACCACCATTATCAATACCATATTGTGATAGTGTGTCAAGTGAGCATACTCCATTATCCTCAACACAAATACCAAAAAGATCTTTTTTAAAACCAGCAGAGCATACACATGCTGTGTTTTCTGCATTTGGTTCTGCATTAGAGTCACTACAATCACAAACTCCAGAACCATTATCCATAAAACCTGCAGATTCATTACAGTAACAAAGTGCAATACCTGCAGAGTCATCACATGTCTCATTTGAAGCACAACCTTCAAAACCTGCTCTTAAACATGGTTTATCACATTTTCCTGTTTCACCATTTACAAAAAAACCTGTTTTACATTCACAAGCACTATTTTGAGCATTTGGTTGGCTATTTGTATCTTCGGAACAATCAAAAACACAACGACCAGTTTTAACAACATAACCATCTGCACATTCAGAACAGGTTTCACCAGCATATCCAGGATAGCAATGACAAGAACCATCTTCACCTAAATATTGATAGTTAGGGCAACCTAAAACACAGCCGTTTCCTAAATCATCATAACCATCTTCACAAACACACTCTGTTTTTGCACTATTTTGAACTTCGTGAGTATCAACACAATGCCATAAACAGCTATCAGCAGAGATATTTGGAAGATATGATGATGTTGAATCATGCCAAGTTTGTGTAAATTGACCATCTGTAAAATCTTCATCCCAAACACCATCACTAGGAATTGTATTGGTACAATTTACAACTTTTGTATTTGATTCACATGCAAAATCATCTCCATCAATTGGATGAAAATTTTCATCACATTGGTCACAAAGTTCACCA
>DYRY01000100.1 GCA_020718465.1 Anaeromyxobacter dehalogenans
TCTGTTTTGGAAGTAGAGATGCTTTTGTTTTAAAAGTTTTTGGTGATGGTGTTTATGGTTGGAGTGCAACATTTAGTGGTAGTAGGTATGAAGAGGCATTATCTGTGGCAATTGATTCTGATAGTAATATTTATGTTGGTGGATTTTTTGATGGAACAGTTAATTTTAACACAAATGGAGCAACATATAATATCAAATCAGCAGGAACCAATAGTATTGATGGTTTTATAACCTCATTTAAATCTGATGGAGGTTTTAGATGGGCTCGTTCAATTGGTGGAACCTCCCAAGATAAAGTTACATCTCTCACTATTCAAAATGAAAATATTGTTGTAGTAGGAACATTTAAGGGAGTTTCTAATTTTGGAACAACAGAAAATCCTGAAAATAGAACTGCAATAGGAACAACAGATATGTTTATTCTATATCTTAATTTAAATGGCTCTTTTAGTGATTTAAAAACAGTTGGAGCAACAAATAGTGATACATCTCCTAAAAAAGTTATTGTTGGAGATAGTGAATCAATATATATCACAGGCTCTTTTAATGGTTCTAATGTTGATTTTAACTTTGATTTAGGAGTATCTCAACATACATCAGTAAATAGTGATGTATTTTTACTAAAAATATTATCAAATAAAACATTTAGTTGGAGTAAATCATTTGGTAGTTCTCAAGAGGATGAGGGAAAATCTTTAAGTTATTTTAATTCAAATCTTTATCTATCTGGTTACTATGGTGGAAATGTTTCAAATGGTGGAGTATCATTTATATCAAATGGTCTTTTGGATGCCTTTGTTATTGAGTATTCAATAGAGGGTGCTATTCTATGGAGTACTAATTTTGGAGGCTCAAGTGTGGATAAAGCAAATGCAGTCTCTATTGATTTTAGAGGAAAACTCTCTGTTTCTGGAATATACTCTGTAAGTGTAGATTTTGATATCTCTGAAAATACAGATATTCAAACAACAGAAAATAGTTCAACTGGTTCATTTATTTGGAGTTGGTTTAAATAATAAAGAATTTCAACTCTTTTTCTAAATATAAATCATAAAATAGTGTAGATAAAATCTTTTTTTTTTGATAAAATAGTTTATCTTGCTTTTTTTTAAGGAGATTTCATGAGTTTTTTATCTTTATATCTATTTCTATCTTTTTTTTCACCAATTATAGAGCTTGAGAGAAACGATTTAACAACACAGTTTATAAAAAACTATAATCCATATCTATATCATCAAACAAAAGATAGCTATCTTATATTGAGTGATGAAAGAGTCTCAAGAGATATAAAAATAAAATCAATTCCTTTTAAAGTTAAATATAACTCTGAAGAGGATTATAAAATTGAGAGAAAAAGTGTCTCAAGCAGAGAGGGATTTATAACATATAAAGAGATTTCTGATAGAATGGATTATATTGTTTATTGGAGTAGAGGAAAATTTGAAAAAATCTCTTTAGGAAAAACTGTTCAAGGAAGAGATATCTGGGCTTTAAGAAATAAAGTCAACTCTCCAAAACCAAAATATAGAGTTGCAGGTGCAACACATGGAAATGAAGCAATGTCCTATCAACTTGTATATCAGTTTATGAGTGATTTTTTTGATAAAAAAAGTGAAGAACCATATAAAACTCTTTTAAATGAGAGTCAGATTGTTTGGATTCCAATGATAAATCCAGATGGAGCAGAGGAGGTGGAGAGATTTAACTCAAATGGAGTTGATTTAAACCGAAATTTTGGTTTTTTTTGGGAAAATGGAAGCTACTCCGGTTCTGAAGCCTTTTCAGAGCCTGAAACTAGAGCTATCAGAGATAATTTACTTGATGAAATATACACACTATCATTCTCTTTTCACACTTATGGAGATTATATCAACTATGTTTGGAATTTTTCAAAAGATGATGTTGCAGACCAACCGGAGGTTGAGTATTTAAGTAAGCTATATTTTGAACATACAAACTATACTGTTACAAAAGGGTATGATTGGTATAGAACTTCAGGTGATTTAAATGATTATAGTTATGGATCAACTGCTGATATAGATTGGACAATAGAGATTGCAGACCCACTTCAAAATAAAGATTCAATATACTCAATGAATAGAGATGCAATATTATCTGTTTTTTTAACATACAAGCAAGGAGTAGAGGGAGTAATTAAAAATAGCGAAGGTGAATCTCTTTTTGGGGCAATTGTTATTAAAGATAGAGATTTACTTTTTTATTCACAACGAGATAGTGGCTATTTTTACAGATATTTAGAGGCTGGAGATTATGAAGCAACAGTTTTTGTTGCTGGATATCAACCAAAAAATATTATATTTACTGTTGAAGAGGATTCAAAAGAGACTCTTAATGTTATATTATCAGATAAAACCGACTATATCCACCCAATAATCGTAGTTGAAACAGTTGCTAACCTTAGAGTTTATAGTAACTATGAAAATGTTTTAGTTCCTAAAAACATGTTATTTGATGATAATAAAGGATTTTCTCTAAATGGATATGGTTATGTAGTTTTAGAAACTCCATACATTGAAACTAATTATGAGATAATATTAAATATACTATCAGGTTCAATAGATGCAGTAAAATTATACTCAAAAAGTGATATAGATAGTGATGATATCTTAATTGAAAAAGATAGTGATGGAAGATATATTTTTCCTCAAGGTAGTAGATATTTAAAAATTGTTGAGAATATCACTCAACCAAATCAGAAAACTCTATTAATTGATAATATTTTGATGAAAAGGATTGATATTGATTTTTGTACTCCAAATCCATGCTTGATTGGTGAGTTATTTAAAACAGTTTGTATTGAAACAGAGAATACTTTTAGTTGTAACTGTATTGAAGGTTTACAGTTAGATGAGAATGGCTCTTGTAATTGCCCTGAAGGTTTACAGTTAGATGAGAATGGTGCTTGTAATTGCCCTAAAGGTTTAATATTAGATGAAAATGGCTCTTGTAACTGCCCTGAAGGTTTACTGTTAGATGAAAATGGCTCTTGTATTTCTCCTAAAAAAAGTAATAATAGCTCTTCAACCTGCTCTTTTTCTATAAATGAAAGCATAGATAGTATATCTATGTTTATAATTTTATCTATTTTGTTTATATTTTTAGGAATTTTTAGAAAATTAAAAATATAAATACTATAAATAGAATTTATTTATTAAAAAATTTTAAACAAATTCGGAAAATTATGTCATAGTTTTTACACTATAAATCACGACATTTATTTCAAAAACAGGATGTATAAGCAATATTTAAAAATAAAATTAAAAGATTTTTATTTTTTAGCAAATACTTTATTTAACTTTATTTCTGCATTAACATTTTCTATTATTAGACTTCTTGCAGAACCCTATTTATATTATAAAAAATAATTTTATTATTTTTTTTAAGTTATGCAAGAGGTCTATTATTTAAAATAGTAAATTATCTGGATAATTTTCTATTTTTATGATTTAATAAATTATTGTTTTTATTGATTATATTTTTATTTTTTAATCATAGGGAGATTTTTATGCGTGAACGTCGAAAAGATACAAGATTTAAGTGTTATCTACCATGCTTTATATCTTTTGATTATGGTAAAAACTACAAAGGGTATTATATATTAGATATATCAAAAGGTGGAATGTTTGTAACTTCAGAAGATAGTTGTGAAATTGGTAATGAGATTTTGTTTGAAATACAAAACAAAGATGGTTCTCCAATTGTTCAAGGAGAGGGAATTATTATTTGGGCACATTTTATAGAGACAGTAGATGATAAAAGAAGAGGGTTTGGTGTTTTTTTTAAAAATATTTCAGAGGAGGATTTGTATATATTAGAACAAATTCAGTTAATTCTTGAGGAGAGTTTTGATACCAACTAAGAAAATAAAATACATAATTTTCTGAATAAAATAGAAAAAATGCAATTTTCATTGCATTTTTTAGTTAAAACATATTAAAACTGTAGTGTTTACTTAAGAAGAGGAGTTATGAGTGATTTAGAAAAAACAGCCAATAATCTTGAAAAAATAGAGTCTAATAACTCTAATTTAGACCAAACTTCAGAAGAAAATCTTTTAGTAACAGAAGAGATTGAAAAACAGATTTCAACAAAGGAGTTTAACTTGGAAAATTTAGATAAGACAGAAAATAATCAAGATTTACAAAAAAAAGAGGCTCAAAATAGTGATTTTATAGATGAAATAAAAAATATTGAGCAGATTGGAGAGTTAAAATCGGATTTTCAAAAACTTGAAAATAAAATGGAGCAACTATTAGTGGCTTTTGAAAGTAAAATAAAATATGATCAACATAAAGAGACTATTATTGATAGACTTCATAAAGAACTACAGCAGTATAAATCTGATTTTTATAAAAAACTGCTTCAACCAGTTATTTTTGATCTTATATTTTTTACAGACCAACTTGATAAAAACATCCCATTTCTTAAAGATAAATCAGCAGAGGAGATTTTCAAGTATCTATCAGAGATTCCATCTGAAATAAGGGATATTCTCTATCGTCAAGGAGTTGAGTCATATCAGACTGAATCAGATGTTTTTAACCCAATTCAACAAAAAATTGCTAAAACAGAACCTACAAATGACCCAACTTTAGATAAAAAAATCTCTCAACATAAAACACATGGTTATCTTTGGGAGGGAAAAATTATTAAAGCTGAAGGGGTTAATGTTTTTGTTTTTAAAGAGTAATATTTTATAGTTTTCTTGCTATTTTTTATTTTTACTGTTTTCAGTAGAAAATTATTTTGTTTTATAACTTTTATATTAAAAAGCTATCAATAAAAAGATTTTTATATTAGCTTTTTTTACATCTAGTTATATTGACTTTGTTTTCATATATTTTTGTGGAGGTTTTTTTATGAGTGAACTTAAAAAAGTTTTTGGTATTGACCTTGGAACAACTTACTCCTGTATATCCTATGTTGATGAGTTTGGAAAAGCTGTTGTTATTCCAAATCAAGAGAATGATAGAGTTACTCCATCTGTAGTGTTTTTTGATGGTAGTAATATTATTGTTGGTAATGTTGCAAAAGAGAACTCAAAAATATACCCAAATGATGTTGTTAGCTTTGTTAAAAGAGCTATGGGTGATGAGTTTTTTATATTCTCTCATCAAGGAAAAGATTATAAACCAGAAGAGGTTTCAAGTTTTGTACTTAGAAAACTTGTGAA
The DNA here is from genome assembly GCA_020718465.1 of Anaeromyxobacter dehalogenans. GTDB lineage: Bacteria > UBP6 > JAFGXH01 > JAFGXH01 > JAFGXH01 > JAFGXH01. The sequence continues at coordinate 5,195 of DYRY01000100.1, forward strand.
TGATGCAGAAATTTATCTAAATGAAAAAATCACAGATGTTGTTATAACTTGTCCTGCATATTTTGGAATTAATGAGAGAGAGGCAACAAGAAATGCTGGTGTTATTGCAGGACTTAATGTTAGACAAATTATAAATGAACCAACCGCAGCAGCAATCTCTTATGGCATGGAGAGAGATGATAGTAAAGTTGTTCTTGTGTATGACCTTGGTGGTGGAACATTTGATATCACAATGATTGATGTTCGTCCTGAATCTATTCAGGTTATCGGAACAGGTGGGGATCACAATCTTGGTGGAAAAGATTGGGATGATGCAATTGTAAGATATCTTGTTAGCCAATTTCAGGAGCAAACAGGAATTAAGGAGGATATTCTTGATGACCCAGATACTGCTCAAGAGTTACTTTTACAGGCTGAAAAAGCAAAAATAACTCTTTCTCAAAGAGATAAAGCTCCTGTTTCTGTTAACTATAGTGGTCATAGAGCAAAAGTTGAGTTAACAAGAGAAAAATTTGAAGAGATTACAAAAAATCTTCTTGAAAGAACTGTAACTTTAACAAAAGATATGCTTAATGAGGCCAAAAAGAAAGGTTATAGTAGTTTTGATGAGATTTTACTTGTTGGTGGTTCCTCAAGAATGCCTCAAGTTATGTTAGCTATAAAATCCTCATTTCCTCAAATTGAACCAAAACTTTTTGATCCAGATGAATCTGTTGCAAAAGGAGCTGCTATTTTTGGTTGGAAATTAACAATTGATGAGGAGCTTCAAAAACGAATTGCTGCAGATAGTGGTAAAAAAGTTGAAGATGTATCTATGGATGCTGTTTCAACTGCACAAATAGAGAAGGCAGCTCAAGATGTTGCAGATTCTTTGGGTTTAACTTTGGGTGCAGTTAAAAAAGCAACAGTAAAAATAAAAAATGTTACATCAAAAAGTTTTGGAATTAAAGCTTTTAAAAATAATAAAGAGATTCTTTTTAATCTTATATCTAAAAATGATATAGTTCCTGTAAGTAAAACACAACGCTTTGGAACAAAAGAGTTTAATCAAGAGAGTGTTGAGGTGAAAATTATGGAGAATGAGTTAACTTCTCAAATCATTGAGAATTTATCCATTTGTACTGAAATTGGAACAGCGGAATTAACACTTCCTAAAAATCTATCTGAAGATTCCCCTATTGATGTAACATTTACACTTAATGAAGAGGGAAGATTAGATATTCGTGCTATTGAAAAAGCAGGAAATCGTGAAGTTCTTATTACAATATCAACTGGTTCTATAATGACAAAAGAGGAGGTTGAGGAGGCTAAATCAAGAGCAAAAGATATGGTAGTATCTTAGTTTTTTCTTTTTAGAAAGATAAAAAGATTTAGCTTTATTTTTTTTAAAATCGCTTTATTGGATAAAAGTTTTTAAGTATCATTGTTTTCTAATCTAGTAAATCTTTTTTAAGGTTTGCTAGATTTTTAATATAGAGGAGACTTTATGAGTAAAAATAGTACTTTAAGCTCAATTTTAGATGATTTTTGGTATGAACAACTCTCTGAAACTATTATGAAAAATAAGGACTGGGAGAAATATTTAGGTGAAAATAGAGAGTTAACATTTCCTAAAAGAGAGTTAACTTTTATTGCATTAAATGATGTAAAACCTGAAGATGTAAAAGTTGTTGTTTTTGGACAAGATCCATATCCACGAGAAGAGAGTGCTGTTGGACATGCTTTTTGGGATGGAAAAATAAAATCCTGGAATGATGCTTTATCTCCATCTATTAGAAATATTTTTAAATCAGTTCTTGTTTCTAAAAATCTTATTCAACCTGCAGATAAAATTTCAAAAGTTAGAGATGTTGTTAAAAAAAATGGAATAATTGGACCAGATAGATTTTTTGAAAACTCAATAGAGCAGGGAGTTTTATGGCTTAATGCCTCTTTAACATTTACATCAAAAGATTTAAAAGAGCTTGATAGACATTTAACTTTTTGGAAGCCAATTATTGAGAAAATAGTAGAGACTCTCTTAAATAAATCGGAATCTCTTGTTTTTATTTTTTGGGGTGGAAAAGCAAAAGTTTTTCAATCATTTATAAATAAAACACCAAAAACAGCAAAAATTGAGTTTGTTGAAAACTGTCATCCAATGCTTGATACTTTTCAGGATAAAAATAGTTTTACTGACATTGAGGTTGCTCAAAAAAAACTTAACCAAAAAATTATCTCTTGGATTTAGGAGGATACTTGCAATTAATAAAAGTTGCTGCTGGTGTTTTGAATCAAACTCCAATAGATTGGGATAACAATAAAAAAAATATACTTGCTCTTATAAAAGAGGCAAAAGAGCAAAATGTATCTATTATTGTTCTTCCTGAGCTATCAATAACAGGATATGGTTGTGAAGATGCCTTTTTATCTGAAGGAATTTTAGATAGAGCTTTTTTGACACTTGAAGAGATAAAATTAGAATCAAAAGGATTGATTGTATCTATTGGATTACCAATACTATATCAAAATGCTGTTTTTAATTGTGGAGCTCTTTTAGTAGATGGGGAGATTGCTGGATTTGTTGCAAAAAAACATCTTGCAGGTGATGGAATCCACTATGAACCACGATGGTTTAAAGCTTGGCCTCAGGGAGTTTCATCTTTTTTAGAAAGAGATGGTAAAAAATATCCAATTGGTGATATCATATTTAATTGTGGTGGTGTAAAAATTGGATTTGAGATTTGTGAAGATGCTTGGGTTGCAGTTCGCCCAGGAAGTAGTCAGGCTTTAAAAGGAGTGGATATTATTTTAAATCCAAGTGCTAGTCATTTTGCTTTTGGAAAAATAGATATACGTAATAGATTTGTAATAGAGGGATCTAGAGCTTTTAATGTTGCATATATATATGCAAATCTATTAGGTAATGAGGCTGGAAGGGCTATTTATGATGGAGGAGCACTTATTGCATCTGGGGGCTCTTTAATTGCAGAGGGAAAAAGATTCTCATATTCTGACTCTCTGCTAACAACAGCAGTAGTTGATATATCTAAAAATAGGATGAATCAGGCAAAAACAGCCAGTTATAGGCCAATTCTTGAAAATAGTGATAAAGGGATAGTTTTTAATAACTTTTATTTTCCTAAAATATCACCAGAACCCAATAGTTATATAAATGAGGTGTGGGAGAAAAGTGAGTTTAGAAAGGAGGAGGAGTTTTCAAGAGCAGTCTCTTTAGCTCTTTTTGACTATTTAAGAAAAAGCTACTCAAAGGGTTTTGTTGTTTCACTTAGTGGTGGAGCTGACTCTGCAGCTGTTTCTGTTTTAGTTTATTTAATGGTTCAGTTTGCTTTTAAAGAGCTTGGAGAGACTCTTTTTCTTCAAAAACTATCACATATATCAGAGTTAAAAAATGCTCAAGCAGTAAAAGATTGGATGAAAACTCTTCTTATAACTGCATATCAAGGAACTAGAAATAGCTCTTTTATAACTTTAAATGCAGCTCAAAAAGTTGCGGAGGCAGTTGGGGGAGAGTTTTTTAATTTGAATATTGATTCTCTTGTTGAGGGATATAAAGAGATTGTTTCAAATGCAATAGAGAGGGATTTAACTTGGGAAAAAGATGATATCACTCTTCAAAATATTCAGGCTAGAGTTAGAGCTCCAGGAATATGGATGTTTGCAAATATTAGAAATGCTCTTTTACTATCAACAAGTAATCGTTCTGAGGCAGCTGTTGGGTATGCAACAATGGATGGTGATACAGCAGGTGGATTAAGTCCAATTGCAGGAATTGATAAAGCATTTCTACGAAATTGGTTAAGATGGATGGAGAAAAATGCTCCAGATGGTTTATCTCCAATACCAGAGTTATCTTATGTTAATGAGCAACAACCAACAGCAGAGCTTCGTCCATCATCATATAATCAAACAGATGAAGATGATTTAATGCCATATCCAATTTTAGACCAAATTGAGAGATATGCAATTCGTGATAAACTGATGCCATTAGATATTTTACCTCTTTTAAAACAAAACTATTCTGATTTCTCAATTGCTCAATTGGGAATTTGGATTAAAAGATTTTTTACTTTATGGAGTAGAAATCAGTGGAAACGGGAGAGATATGCTCCATCATTTCATCTTGATGATGAGAATTTAGATCCCAAAACTTGGTGTAGGTTTCCAATTCTTTCAGGTGGATTTAAAAAAGAGCTTCTTGAACTTGATAACCATTTAAAAAAATTTGAAAAATAGTAATTTATCTGTTTTATCAACAAAAAATAAAATATATTTGATTTGGTTCTTAAAATAGTATTATTAAAAAAAAATAATTTAAAATTGAAAATCACTTGATTTTTCTTTTTTATCAAGTTATATTGAAAATAGAGGGTTTTCCCTCAAGGCCAAACGGATTTTGGTCAACTACAAACATTTCATGGAGGAAATCATGTTATCTATTAATAATAATCCCACAGCTTTAACTGCAAAAACTAATTTGCAGAGTGCAAGTGCAAACTTGTCAGGCTCTTTAAAACGGCTTTCAACTGGTTTGAGAATTAATCAAGCCTCTGATGATGCTTCTGGTCTTGCTATATCAGAGAAAATGAGAACTCAAATTCATGGTTTAAAAAAGGCTAATGAAAACTCCCAAAATGGTATATCAATGCTTCAAACAGCTGAGGGTGCATTAAATGAAAGTCACTCAATTCTTCAAAGAATGAGAGAGCTTTCAGTTCAGGCATCTAATGGTACT
>DYRY01000101.1 GCA_020718465.1 Anaeromyxobacter dehalogenans
ACACAATTTAAGCCATCTGCAATATATCCATCATCACAATCACATTTTGCAGAGTTATTATCAAGAATACATCTTCCATAATTAGAGCAATTGATATTTTCACAAGGATTTTCAGAATTAATACAGTTATGATTTTCATCACATATTTTTTTATCTAAACAATCTGTTTCAGAATAACAGGCTCCATCTTTTAGAATACAAGAGTCTAAATTTTCACTACATTTTTCAAAATCTTTGCAAGTGGAACAATCAAAAATGCAGGTTAATGTTTTTGGTGAGCATATTTCACTATCTTTACAAATAATATCATCACAACTCTTTTTCTCTGATGAATTACTACAACCAATTAACACCATAAAAGCAAAAAGAGTTAAAAATATTTTTGTTCTCATTTTTCTCCTTTAAAAATAACAAAACAGTTTATTCTATCAATAAAATTAATTTATTTCCAATCTAATTATTAATATTTCAAATTATTCACAAATAGAGTTTTTTTGTTAAAAAGAAGTAATCAAATAGAGTTAAAAAAAATTGATTTAGAAGTTAACAACTTGAAATGCTTCTGTATCTAAAGCCTCAATTTTTGATATTATTTGTAAAATTGGTTTAATATCAAATCTAATCATACTTTGATACTCCTCTTTTATCAACTGATATCCCATTTTATTTGTTGCATTTATAACAAGAGGAGCCATCATGTTTGCAGTTATTTTTCCACTATTTTTTACGTTTGCAGATACTATTGATAGTATATGAATCTCTTTTGCTGTTTTAATTTGAAGTTGATCAATCTCTGGTTGGGTAAGATTAACAGAGTAGTCAGATTTAAACATAAAAGGATCTGCAATAATAAAACAGAGTGATGCTTCATCTGCTGATTGAAGCCAAGCAAACACAGATGGTGAATCACTTTCTAAAATAAAATATAAGTGAGAGTCAGGAAATCCTAAAATTCCTTGAGGAAAATGGATAAAATCGCTCTCTGCAATCTCCAACTCTCCAAAGCGGGTGGTTGATATCTTCATTGTGCCTCCTTATTCTAAATCTGGCAGTTTTTGCAAATCATCAAGAAGGGGGGTCTCTATTGACTCTAAGTTTGCCAATACAATTTTCTGGTAAACCTCTTCACGATAGATTGGAACCCCTTTTGGAGCTTCAATACTTATCTTTACAGTTTTACCTCGAATCTCTTGAATAACAAGAACCACATCATTCCCAATTCTGATTGATTCTCCAGCTTTTCTTGTTAATGTGAGCATAAGCCCCCTTCAAAAATACCTATCGACCACCACAAAGAAAACTAAAAAATTAAATTAAAATTTTTAGCTGTACTAAAAGAAAATATAAATCCCACAATACATTTTAACATAAAGATTTTTTAATTACAAACTAAAAAACAGAAACTTATAAAATCAAAAAATATCTTGATTTTTATAAAAAAAAAAGGCATAATCAGTTGAACTTCCAAAATAGTTTTATCGGAGTGTTCTGGCTTTTTTTAAGGAGTGTTATGTCTATACAAATTTATGCTGGCAACCTTGCCTACAAAACAACTGAAGATAGTCTTCGCAAATTATTTGAAGAGTATGGTAGTGTTACTTTTGTTAAAATCGTGAAGGATCGCGATACAAATCAATCAAAAGGTTATGGATTTATTGAAATGAGTGATCAAAATGATGCAGATGCTGCAATAGAGGCTCTCAATGGAACTGAAGTATTTGGACGTACTATCAAAGTTAACATTGCTCGTCCAAAAACAACCCGATAAAACTCAATATCAAATAACAAAAATGTGTTGGTATAAAGGCAGAGAGATTTTATGTTTTTCTGCCTTTTTTAATTTTCAATTGAATTAATTGATTTTTTTAATTTTAATAAAGAATAGTTACTTTATCTGCTTTTTTATTTGAATAAAATATTTTAAGTCTATATAACATTTTTTAGGGGGAATTATGAGAAATTTAGTTATTTTAACAACTCTTTTTTTTGCATTAACAATTTTTGGAAAAAGTGTTATGGTTCAAACTTCAGGAACAGGAACTCGTGTTAAAACCGATGGAGTAGATGTTAAAACAAACCAGAATGGGGTTGATATAAAATTAGATGGTGTGAAAATCAAAACAAAAAATGATTCAAAAGTTCAAAAACAAAATACAACTGAAGATGTAGTTGATGATGAAGATTCAGAAGATAATTCAATGGATTTAATTGTTAATGATGATAATCAAACAAAAACTGTAAATTGTAATCATGGTGATCCAGTTGTTAATGGAAGTAATAACAAGATCACATTTAAAGGGGTTTGTAAAGAGATTATTGTAAATGGTGAAAAAAATATAGTATCTTTAGAGAAAATTAAATCTATTGTTGTAAATGGGGATAAAAACAGCATAACTTGGATTGAATCTTGTAAAGGTAAAAAACCAGCTATGCTAAATAATGGAAATAAAAATAGTATTAAACAGATTAAGAAAAAATAGTTTTTTATATAGAAATTCTTAATATGTAATTAGAGATTAATATTATTTTATCTTATTTGCATCCACATTAATAAAATTTTTTTTATTCTTATAAAACATTAAACGGGACCTGTTCATTTATTATTATTTCTTTTATATTTTTCTATGGAAAATCTAACTATAAGCAATAAATAATATAATTTATAATCTATTTTTAAAGCACTATTGATATTTTTTATTTTATATTTTAGAATATCTTAGTTTAAACTATTTTAAATAGTTTCTAGTTAAAAATTTTATTTTTGCAAAAATTTTAGAGATTTTAATGAATAATAGAAATGAATAATAGAGTGGATTTTATAAAAAACCTATCAAAACTATTTGGTAATGGTATCTTTTCATTTATATCAGAGATTTTTATAAAAAAAGAAGAATCTATTATAACAGAAAAAAAAATAGAGTTAAAACAACTTCCTCCAGGAGCAACAGATAGATTTTATGAAAAATGTATAAATTGTGGTGATTGTATCGATATTTGTCCACATAAAGCTATAAAAAAAGGGGATTTTCCTTATATGAATATTTCTCAATCACCATGCTACCTTTGTGATGATGTTCCTTGTTCAAAAGTTTGTTCTACAGGTGCACTTAAAGCAATAAATAGTTGGCAAAATATAAAACTTGGTTTAGTGGGAGCAACATTCAGGTGTGAAAATTATGAAAAAAGTGAAAAAATATGCTACTTATGTCAAGAGATTTGTCCTTTTGGAGAGGATTGTATTGAATTTAATGGATTTAATCTTCCTATTATAAAAAAAGATATATGTACTGGTTGTGGTTTATGTATTGCAACTTGTCCTCAAAAAGAGGCATTATGCTATTTTAATTTATAAAATGGAGTTATATAATGAGATTTTTAGCTATATTTTTAATATTATCTCTTTTTATTTCTTGTGATAAAACTCAAAAAAAAGAGGAAATAAATAAAAAAGGGATAAAGAGAGAGAAAACAACAAAAAAAGTCACAGCATCCAATTTTAAATTGGATATTCAGATAAAGCAGAAAAAATTCTACTCTATTTTTAACTCTGTTAATGATTTAACTATTATATCAAGAGCCTCTGGTATTTTAGAGCGGTTTAGTGGAGATATTGGAAAAACTGTAAAAAAAGGGGAGATTATTGCTCAAATTGAGGGAAATCAAAAAAGAATTACCCTTGAATCATATCAAATTTCCCTTAGAGAGGCAAAAATTGGATTAGATTTTCAAAAAAAAGTTTTTGAAAGAGATAAATCACTATTTGAAAAAAAACTGATTTCACAAGAGAAATTTGAACAATCAGAGAACATCCTTAAAACAAAAGAGATATCAATTAAAAAAATTGAGAATCAGATAGAGGCAACAAAACTCTCTTTAAACTACCATACAATAAGAGCTCCATTTGATGGAGTAATTGCATCACCACAACTTAAAGAGGGTGTTTTAATTAAAGAGGGAAGTGAACTTTTTAGAGTCGTTCAAAACTCACCTCTTGAAACAACCATTGGTCTTACTAATGATGTTATTTATGAGCTTAAAAATTTAAAAGAGACTCCAAAAGTATTTATTGAATTTAAAAATCAAGAGTTTGAAGGGATAATAAAAGGTATATCTCCAACTCCTTCAACTCAAACACAACTTTATAGCACTAAAATAGAGTTAGAATTAAATGATGGAGAACAACTAATACCTGGTTCAATGACAACAATCAAAATTCCAATAAAAAAATATGAGAATGCTATAAGATTAAAACGCTCATATTTACGATTTAAAGAGGGTGAATATAAAGCCTTCATTTTTGATAATGGAATTGCAAAAACTCTAAAATTAACTCTTCTTGATGTGGATGATAGTGATTATATAATGAAACCCACAGATTCAACGGAAACTTCTTTTAAAATTGTTATATCAGGAGTTGATGGAGTTGATGAGGGACAAAAAATAGAGATAATAGAGAGTGAAAATATAAAATAGAAGTTTTTTTCTCTATTTTTTTAGCAAAGATAAAAGAAATAATTTTACTGTTTTTATTAATTTTAAAATCAAAATGTTTAAAATTAATTTGAGGATTTTATGGGAATATTCAAACTATTTTTAAATAAACCAATTATTGTTCATTTTATATTTATTTTTGTTGTAGTATATGGTTTTATAGCATTAAAAAAATTGCCTGTTGAGGCAAATCCACAAGTAACACTTGATTTTGCAATTATTATAACAACATACACAGGAGCCTCTCCAGACCAAATGGAGAGTTTAATAACCATTCCAATTGAAGACTCAATTGCAAATATTCAGAATATAAAACAGATTCGCTCCCGTTCTGAAAATGGAAAATCAATAATTTTTGTTGAGTTTATTGATGGTGTTAAAAATTATGAACAGAGAGTTGTTGATATTCAAACAGAGATTAATAAAATTCCGAATCTTCCATCAAAAGATGAGATGGGGGGTCCTTTTGTTTTTAAAATAAGTACAGGTGATACAGAGCCTGTTTTAAAAATAATGCTCTCTTCAGATAAATTAGATGAAAACTCATTTAAAAATATTGCAGAGAATCTAAAAAGAGTTATTACTAAAAAAGTTAAAGGGATAAAAAATATAGAGGTTGGTGGTGTTGCTGATTACCAAATTGAGGTAATTTTACAAAATAGCTCTTTAATACAGTACAAAATAACTATAGATGATATTGTAACTGCTCTATCTATAGAGAATTTTAGAACACCTGGCGGAAAAATGAGTGTTAATAATCAGACTGTTATGGTAAAACCTATTGGAAATATAAAGTCAATAGAGCAAATTAAAAATATTGTTATTAAACAAGAGATAACAGGAGAGAAGCTATATTTAAAACAGTTAGCAAATGTTGAGCAAAGAAAAATAGATGGCTCGATTAACTCATACCTTAATAGTAGTCCATCAATCTCTTTTTATGTTATGAAGGAGCAATCAGCTAATGTTGTTGAGATAAGTGAGAAAACTAAAAAGGAGATTGCCTCTTTTTTAAAGTTTTATCCTGATATATCTGTAAGTTTTGAGCAGGATGGAGGAGAGGATGTATCTAAAAGTATTGGAATTTTACGGGATAATGCTCTTTTAGGAATGGTTTTAGTATCTATTTTACTTTTTCTTTTTATGGGCTGGAGGGCTGCATTTTTAGCTGTTATTGGTATTCCATTTGCATTTTTTGCAACATTTGTTTTAATCTATTTTTTTGGATATACAATAAATTCCCTATCACTTTTTGCTATGATTCTTGTATCTGGAATGCTTGTTGATGATGCTATTATTGTTATAGAGAATGTTTATCGTTTTAGAGAGGAGGGATATTCCCCATTTGATGCAGCATTAAAAGGAACTACTGAGATTGCTATACCTGTTATATCAGCTGTTTTAACAACAATTGCTGCTTTTCTTCCTTTATTGGGAATAAGTGGTGTTTTTGGAAAATTTTTAGCACTACTACCAATTATTGTAACATTTACACTTTTAGCTTCCCTACTTGAGGCTCTTGTTGTTTTACCTGTTCATCTTTATGAGATGAAAAATCTATATAGAGAGGAGAAAAAAAATAAAAATAGAGTTTGGGACTTTGTTGTAAAAATCTATAAAAAAGCTCTTTTTTGGTCTTTAAAATTAAGATATATCTTTTTAGTTGTAATAATAGCGTTATTAATTTATGCCTTTTTTATTGTATCACAACTAAAAACAGTCCTTTTTCCACCAACAGATAGTGATGAGTTAACTGCCAAAACTGTTTTAACTGAAAATAGTTCAATTGAAGCAACAACTGAGTATGTTAAAAAAATTGAAAAGGAGATTTTAAAAAAGTTTTATCCAAAAAAAATTAAAAGTGTTATCTCAATAGTAGGACGTGTTGTTGAGGATAATAGATGGATTGTTCGAGATAATGTTGCAGAGATAAGAGTTAAACTTATAAGAGAGGATAATCTTTTAGGTGAAGATGTAAAAAGATATATGAGAGAGGTTGTTAGTAATATTCCAGAGATTGTGGAGTTTGAATTTTTTCAAAATACAGGTGGACCACGACAGGGTTCTCCACTTGATATATCAATTGCTGGGGAGGATATGAAAACTCTTATTGAGATTGGTCAAAAAATGATAAAATATTTAAAGGAACAGAAAGGGGTGGTTGATTTACGTTCAAGTATAATGAGAACAAATAGTGAAATTGTTATTGAACCAAATATAGAGTTAATTAATCAAATTGGTATTCCAATATCAAAAATATCATCTGCAATTAGAGGAATGATATCAGGAAGAGTTGCAGGAAAATATCTTGATGTTAATGGAAAAGAGCTTAATATATGGGTAAGATTAGATAATAAAGAGAACTACTCATTTGATGATATTAAAAATATACCAATTCAAAAAACATCAGAGGGAACTATTGTTTTAGGAGATGTATCTAAAATTATTGAAGTTGAGGAGATTGCACGTATTGCAAGAGAGGATAGAGCTCGTGAGATAAGAGTTAGAGCAAATATTGACCCAAAAATAACCACATCAAATGAGGAGAATAGAAAAATAACGGAACAATTCTCTGACTATATATCTGAAAACTATCCAGGATATGTTTTAAAACTAAAAGGAGAGGCAGAGGAGCAGGAGCAGGCTTTTACGGATATATTTTATGCTTTTTTAATGGCTATTTTGATAATATATATTATACTTGGTATTCAATTTGACTCTTTTTTTCAGCCATTTATTGTTTTAGTTACAGTTCCATTTGCATTTATTGGTGTTGCAATAGGTCTTCATGTATCAAATCTTCCAATATCATTTATGAGTGGTATATCTCTTGTTGCTTTGGTTGGAGTTGTTGTTAATGACTCTATTATTCTTGTTGATTTTATAAATAGGGTTAGAAAATCTATAGCAGATCGTAGAGAAGCTTTAATTGAGGCTGGTTCAACCCGTTTGCGACCAATAATATTAACAACAGTAACAACAATTGGTGGTCTCATTCCAATGGCATTTTTTCTAACTGGTTCAAATAAAATGTGGTCACCACTTGCAATTACAATGATTTGGGGTCTCTCTTTTGCTACAATATTAACACTATTTATAATTCCTGTAATATATGCAATATTTGATGATTTAAAAAAAATTTCTATATGGTTTAAAAATAAAATATTTCGAAAAAAAGAGATTATTTGATTAAATATTGCTGTTTAATTTTTAAATATTAACTCTATTAGGAATCATAATGTTATTTTCTAAATATCTATTTTTTTTGTGGTTAGTTTTTATCTTTTTATCTGGTTGTAGCAAAAGTTATACTTTAAATTATACTCCTAAAGAGGGTTATAAAACAGGAGACTCTATTATTTTATCAAATACAAAAAACGAAAATAATAGTGATATTAAAATATGTTTTTCTGATAACAAACATAACTGTAGCTCAATTTTATATCACTATTTTGCTAATTCACAAAATTATACCTATAAAATATTACTGAAAAAGGGAAATAAAGTAGTACAAGAGTATAATTTTAAAATAGAACCACAAAAACACTCTAACTCTTTCTATATTCCAAACAGTTCTGTTGCTGTTTTTAATGGCTTTGACTACTTTTTACTCAAATCCGATATTTTAGACTCAAAAACCACCACAAAAAAAAATGAACACTCATACTTTTATATTGATTCAAATAAGATAGATTTAAGTAGTGAAAAGTTTTACTTAAACTCTATTGAATTAAAAAGCGATATTAACTTAGAAAGTGATATTAACTTAGAAAATAGTATTAAGTTATCATCAGAAGAGATTAATAAAGATTATCTTCAAAATGATTATGGTAAATTTTTAAACAAAATTGAGGATTTTGACTTTTACTACTTTGGTAATTTTTATAGAGTAATTAATGATAACTCAATTGTATCTATTTCTGAAAACTATACTGAAAAAAAAATGGAGCTTTTTAGTTTTCCATTACCAAATATTGAATCACAATTAACAGTTCATGAAAAAAATCCTCTCTATTTTAAAGAGTTTTTAAATCTTCTAACTATTGACTTTAGAGAGCTAAAAATTGCAATAGATTTTGATAAAATCTACTCTTATTGGATTTTTTTATCTCAAAATAGTTTAAAAAAAGAGTTTTTTAATACTCAAAAAGATGAAAAACAGTGGTTTGTTATTTTTCAATTTAGAGAATTTGATGATATTTTAGATATAAAAAATAGTTTATCAAAACAAAAAGAGGGAGTTACTTTTAGTTATGTTTTAGTTCATAATAAAACTGTCTATAGCTCAAGTAATAGCAAAATTTATATCTTTTTTAAGGAAGATAAAGTTTGTATTGGATATAATATAAATCCACTATATCTCCTTGAGTATATTGATAAAATACCACTATCTAAAGGATATAATAAAAATCATTTTGGCTATCTAAAAGTAGAGAATAGTAAATATATAGATAAAATCATTGAGATTTTTCCTGCACTTAAATTTCTAAAAAATATACCTCAAAAACTTGAATATAGTTTTTGGAGATAGATATTTTTAAAGATTCTGTTTTTAATAAAAATTAATATTTCAACTATTTGTTAAAATAAAAAAATAATTGACATCAACTAATTTCTACTATAAAATTCAACTATTATAATATTTTTTAATATATTTTTATTAAAATTCTATTTTAAAGGAGTTTAGATGAATTGTCCTAAATGTGATTCAGCGTTTGAGAAGATTTTTGTTGAAACCATTGAGCTTGATAGATGTACAAATTGTAAAGGAATTTGGTTTGATAGTGGTGAACTAAAAGAGATTTTAAAAATAAAAAACTCTGAAAAAGTGGATATTGGGGATCAAAAAGTTGGTAAAAGAAATGATAATATAAAAAATGTTAGATGTCCAAAATGTAATCAAATCATGGCACCAATGGTTGATTTAAAGCAGAGCCATATTTGGTATGAGTATTGTGGCTCTTGTGGTGGAGTTTATTTAGATGCTGGAGAGTTAAAAGATTTAAAAGAGATTAATATTTTTGATAAAATAAAAAATATTATAAAAGGTGAAAGAAAGTTATGGTAATAACAAAAAAAAGATAAAACATAAATCTTTTTGCTTTAAAAATAATTACCAGAAAAGAATATAAAAGATATCTTTTAAATAATTACCAGAAAAAAATATAATTTTTATTGGATTTAATATGATTAAAATTCTGATTTTCTCTATTATTTTGATGTTGTTTGGTTGTAGTGGTGAATCTGGTGGAAAAAATCCTAATGGGAAGTGTTTAATTCCAGATGATGGAGGT
>DYRY01000102.1 GCA_020718465.1 Anaeromyxobacter dehalogenans
TTGTTGATGTATATTTTCCTAAAAATATCTCAAAAAATATCGAATTAGATACCTCATTTTCAACATCATCGGCAATAAAAAAACGATATCCACCAGCAAAAGATAGCTCTGCATCCCTTCCACTTGTTGTTTGAGGAATAAGTGAAATATTCATTATTCCATTAACTTCATGAGAGTATTGACTCTCTGTATATTCAGAGTTTTCAACAACATCATTAAGTGAAAAGCTGTTATTAGAGTAGTCATCTGTAATCTCTTGTGAGAAAATATTTTTTGATGAAAAAATAAAAAACAAAACTAAGATAAAATGCAAATAATTTTTTACAAAAATATTTATAAAATTCATAAAAACCTCAAAATAAACTCTATTTCTTAATAAAAAAACAATTAAAATAAATAAACCCTATTTTTTATAAAAAATAGAATTAATCACACTCATAAATCTCACTTGAGTATGTTGAAAATCTTCTTTTTAGGATACTACAGGCTTGAGCTGTATTAACTCCTCTATTTTTTAAAGATAGAACTAAACAGTTTGCTGCAGTTGAAAGTTTTATTTTTCCAGCATCTGTTTTATGATTTTTAACAACATTATGAAGGCAACCATAGGAGTCAAAAATAGCTCTATTTAGCTCTGGAATGTTGAGAGTTTTATTTATCTCCCAAAGTGATGATGCCCAAATTGTTCCAGCCCAATAGTATGAGTATGATTGTTGTTGTAGACAACTTTGATTATTTGAAGGAAACATTGATGTCTCAAGGGTTCTATTATTATCAAGATTTCTACCATTTTTAGCACTTTGTGAAACACCCATATCATCTGGGCTTATTGTTAGATATATTAAATCAGGGGAGTTTGTTAAAATTGATGACCAATAGTCAGAAAATCCCTCATTCATTGCACCAAGATGAAAACTACTAATACATTTATCACTTGATACTGTTGGATTTTCCTCATAGTATGATATTGAATCAAATAATTTTGCCTCTTTTTTAACTCTTCCCTCAACGAGAAAATTGAAAACAGAGTGAGCAAACTCATGTGCAACAATCATTGGATTTGAAACAAGTGCTAAACTTTGAAGTTGATCCTGTTTTAAAAAACTTAAAGAGACTCTAATTGGATCAAAAAAGGCATTATCTTTCATATTTACAGGGTTTCCATAGGAATCTTTCTCCTCTTGATAGTTTAGATTAAAAAATACTGGAGTTTTTTTGAACTCTTCACCGTTTGCTCCTATTAATGGCATTCCTTGAGCAATCATAAAGTCATAGGCAGTTTGTAAATTGTGATATAAAGTTAGTAATATGTAGTCATAAATAGAGTAGGGGATAGCGGTATCATCAGAAACTGTATATCTAAATCTAGGATCAACAGCCTCCTCTTGGTATGTTATTTTATTAAACTCATCAACTGTAATTTGATCTGGATCTCCACTATAGTTGACAAACATACTGATTTTCCCACCTGATAGAATTTGAAAATTATTTCCATCTAAAATATCAAGATTACTCATACTTTTAATATCAACAGTTTTAAAAGATATAACTTTTTCATTTGGATTTACAACAATAATCTCCCCTTTGGATGGCTCCTCTCTACAAGAGAATAGTGTTAATAGTGCCATAAAAACAGTCAATTTTTTTATAAACTTCATAATATCTCCATAATATAAAAAATTATTATATCAAAAAATTGTAAATAATCAAATTAAAATAGAGATTTTTCTATTTTTATTGAAAAATTGTTAAAAAAAAGTTATAAATAAAAGTTTTTTATGGAGATTTGTGAAAACTAAACTATTTAACATATTGATTATTAATCTGTTAATCTTTTTTTTATGGGGGTGTTTTAGTACTCCAAAAGAGAGGCGAGATATTAAATCTATAACACTAAAAAAAGTTGTAAAAACATCTACAGATGAGGGGGCTTTTTATATAATTGATGGTATAAGAGAGTATCAAAACTCATTAAATAGTATCAAAAATTTAATATCACAAGGGTTTAAAATATTTTTAGATACAAAAAGATTGTATACAATAGAGATAGTTGCTGTTGGAGATATAATTCCACATGGCATTGTAAAAAATAGTGGTAAAAAAAGTGATGGTTCTATTGATTTTAGCCCTCTATTTAAAGAGATTGTAGATGATATAAAGGGTGCAGATATCTCATTTGGAAATCTTGAAACGCCATATCATCCAGAAAAAGAGCTTTGGAGATCAATTCCATTCTCATTTAATATACCATTAGAGATGCTTGAGGAGATTCAAAAAACTGGTTTTAATATTTTAACACTTGCAAATAATCACATGTTTGATCAAGGAGTTGATGGAGTAAAACATACAATTAATACTCTTAATAAACTTAAAATTCAACATATTGGGGCAGGAGTAACTCACTCTGATGCAAAAAAAGAGGTTATAATTGAGAAAAAAGGGGTTAAAATAGGCTTTATAGGTTATACAACAATTATAAACAATGACCAAAATAACTACTCTAATACAAAAACGCCTTATATAAATCGTTATGATAGTGAATCTGCAAAAAAAGAGGTTCTAAGCCTTAGAAAAAATAGTGATATTGTTATAATCTCAATGCATTGGGGAGATGAGTATCATAACTTTCCATCACAAGCCCAAAAAAATATAGCAAAGGAGCTTTTTAGTTGGGGAGTTGATATTATAATTGGTCATCATCCACATGTTTTGCAACCAATTGTACCAAAATATAGAGAAAATACTCTTTCTGATTCAAAAAATATATCAAATAAACCAATAATTGAGCCTCAAATTGTTGTTTATAGTTTAGGAAATTTTATATCAAATCAGTTTTTTGATGTAAATTCAAAACATTCACGGCATAAACAGAGTAATCGAGAGGGAGCAATACTGAAAATCACTTTAATAAAAAAGAATGATGTTATAAAATTAGATTCCTATGGATATATTGCAACATTAGGTTGTAAAAGTGATGAAAAAAACTATAAAATTCATATTTGTCGAGATGATAAAAGCACAAAACAGAGTGAATTTAAAAAACTAAGAGAGTTTTTAGGGCCAGAAAATGTGTATCCAGAGGCTGTTAAAGAGTATATTAAGCCTTTTGTTGAGATATTTAACAAAAAAAAGAGGAAAAAATTGAAATAGGAGTGTTTTTAATTAAGTATGTTGACAAAACATAAATAATTAAAATAATTTTATATACTTCCACCTTTGTAAAGTGAATGAATAAGTTGAAGAGACAGTTTAGAGTAATCTTTAAAGAATATTTTTTTCTGCTCATAGTATCTATTAAAATCCCACTGATTCTCAATAACAATTTTTTTTGCAACTTTTATATGATCTTCATCAAACAGCTCAACTGTAATAAATCGAAAAATCACTAAAAGTTTCTCAATTTTCAAAAAATCTTTATTAAAAGTATCAATTTTATTTAAAAGCAATTCAAGTATATCAGAAAACCAAGTGTGATTTTGAAAAGATTTTAACTCATTTTCAACCCACTCCTCAAAAACATCTCGTGGAGTGTTAAGTGAAAATTTTGATATATACTCCTCAATACTCTTTCTTGGTAACTCTTTTCTTAATGTTTCAACAATATCTTGGTTGCTTATTTTAGCTAATGCTAAAGTTCCTAACTCATTATGTAGATTATCTTTTGCAATTCGTATTAAAAGATTATCTTTTTTAACTCTTTTTAATGCCTCTTTTTTGATATCAATTGGTATTGATTGATATAATATTATCTCTAGTAGATATCTTTCTGATATAACTTTTTTTAAAGCCTCTTTTTTTACTAAATTGGAGGTGTCATTTAAAACTAAATCTTTCAGATACTCCTCATTATAAAGATAGTTTATTGCTTCAAATCTAACATCTTCACTTATCTCTTTTTTTATTATTGAAAGAAGTTCCTCTTGTTCTGTAATTTTTTTTAAAATAGCAAATTTAACCTCTTTACTTGAATCTTTTTGAAAAATCTCTGCTAAATTATCTGAAGAGGAGCTTTCAATTGCTTTACTTCGTTTTAAAGGGTCAGAGTGGATTATTAAATTAGGATTTTTTCTTATCTCTAATGTTTTTAAGTAGGATTTTATAAAACTAAATAGTGTTGTTGATATTAAAATAAGTGGAAAAATAGAGAAAAGAACTAAAACAAAAAATTTTCCAATATCTTTTGTTGATTCAGCACTAGATAGAAAATATATCCAGAAATATATAGTTCCCAATATTGCAATAGTGGAAAAAACAGAGAAAAATAGTCGAAAAGTTGCTACTTTTGGTGAAAATTTTCCACAACTCAAACAAAAAGGAGTTTCAGAACTGTTTGAGTTACTACAATTTATACATATCCAATCAACTTTTTTTGCCATAAAAAACCAAAAATTAGAGTTTTTTTATAAAAAAAATTCTTTTTATCAAATAAAAACTATACAATTCTATATTCGGAAATTTTTTAAAATAATCAACTCCATTTAGGAAAATTATTAAAACAATCAATTTTGTTTTTAAAAGTTTTTAAAAATATTGAATCCTCTTTTATCCACTCTTGAATTAGATTTTCATAATCTTTAATAAAAGATAGTGTAATTATAGAGGCTACAACATCTTTTTGAATATAGTTAACCCCTTTTTTTGTAAAATTAGACAAAACAAGTTTTATAAAATCTAATGAAAAATATGATAGATATGGAAGTAGATTTCCATTTGTTTTTAAAAGTAAAATAAAATTTTTTTCATCTTTTTTTATTTGAAAAAATGTTGATAATATTGATGAGTTTAAATCAGGAAAAACAGATAAAACTTTTTTTAAAAGCTCAAAATGGTTTACATCTGTAAAAAGTGATAGTAAAATAAGATAATTAGATAAGTAGAAATCGTTTAGTGGTTCTAAAAGAACTTTCGCAAAAAAACTGTTTTTTTGATCATGATGATATATTTTATGAAATATTGATAAAAGATATCTTCTGTCAATATCAGAGAAGAGAGAGAACTCTTTCTCTTTGAAATATCTGTAAATTTTTAAAAAAAGTTCATCAATTTCATAACTATTTAAATCACTATCACTTAACCATAAATTTTCAAACATCTCTTTTTCTAATTCACTTAAATTTTCAAAAAATATCTCTTGATATTTTTTTTGATACTCAATTGGGGAGTTATATATTAAAGCGAAAAATTGCTCTTTAAAAACTTTGTTTTTTATGGTACTAAAAAAATAGGACAATGTTTTGAAATTTTTTTCAGAATTTTTTGTAAATAGTTCAAAAAATGGGTAAATCTCTTGAACTCTATATGGATCATTCTGAAAATTAAAATTTATTAATGAGTAAAAATAACTCTCTAGAATATCATTATCTCCAACAAAGTGAAAAAGTGAAAAACAGAAAGCCTGTTCTCTACAATTAATATTTTCAGATTGAAACAGCTCTTTTATTTTATCTTTCATAAATTCTCCATCTATTTTTTTTGATGTAGCTTTTCGTTGGTTTTTCTAACTCTTTCTGATAAAATTTTTATAAAAACCAAATATATTTTTCTTGAAATCCTGTCATTTCCTAAAAGTAGTTTTGAAAAGGATGTTTTAGGGATTTTAAAAGCTAAAACCTCTGTTTTGGCTTTTACAGAAGCTGATGTTTTAGAGTCATCAACAAGAGACATCTCTCCAACAGGAACTCCATCTTTTAGTGATACAATAAGGATTGGTTCATCTCCACTTTCATCAAGAATATCAATCTCTCCAGCACGAATTATAAAAAGTCCCTCTCCTGGTTGATTCTGTTTTATAATATAATCTCCCTTTGAAAAATGGATTGTTTCAGAGATATGGTATAGTGATTTTAACTCCTCTAATGAAAGTTCAGAAAATATTGGTAAAGTTGAGAAGTGTTCAAAACCCTCCATAACAGAGATATATCCACCATCCTCTTTATCTAAAGGTTGACTATTTGGGATATTTTCAGTTGTTTCAGAATCTAACTCAACCTCAATCTCAATCTCCTCTGTTAAATCTAAAAATCTATTAACTCCCTGCTTCAACTCCTGCATAATTGCTTCTGTTTGAGGGTGGTATAGATTATAGTTTCTAAGCTCAATTAGAACTGATTTTCCATTTTCAATATCATTTTTTTGAAGATAAAGTTTTACAAGTTCAAAATAGATGCTCTCTGTCTCCTCTGTTATTCCAACGCTATTTTTTATGGATTCATATTTTCTGATTGCCAACTCAATATATCCATTTTGAACTAAAATAGAGGCAATCATATTTGTTGCCTCTATAAAATGATCCTGTTGTGGCTCTATTTTTTGTAGCAACTCCATGGATTTTTTGAAATTATTAATCTCAAAATAGAGTTTTCCTGCAAGAAAAATATTAACAGCTTTTTCATAGTTAAATGCTGCACGCTCAAAATGAGATATTTTTGTAAAAAGTTGGGCCGCTTCAAGATGATTTCCATTTTTTTCATACATATCGGCCGCTTTTTCAAACTCACCAACTTTAAGATATGACTCTGCTGCCATGAAGTAGTCATCACTTTTTTCATAAAGATGTGCTGCTTTATCATAACTTCCAATTTTTTCGCAAACAAGAGCTGCTTTCATGAAATCACGAGATTTATAAAACATATTTGCTAATATTTTTAACTCTGAACTATCTCCAGTCACTCTATTTATAAGTAAATAACCAATATCCTCTTGAGAGTGTGTATATATATCACAAGCCTCCTCCATTTGTCTTTTTCTTAGAAGAGTAAGTATATGTTCAATAAATTGAGATGTTGTTACAAATTTTTTACTTAATAGTTGTGGTTCTTCTGAAGAGTCATCTAAAACTCCCTGAACAACTAAATCATCAACATCCAAAACATTTTGTTCAAGTGTAACAAATTTTCTTTGTGTTTGGTTTCCAAACTCAACAACTTTACCTGTTCTTGGATCTATAAATTTTGTGCTCATTAAAACTCCAAAATGAATAATCCATTCTACATTAAAAATATTACAATTTTCAAATTTAATTGAGTTTTAAAGAAAAATATATAAAATAAAACTCTTACATGAAATATTATTAGTAATATTTTATATTTTTTAAAGTTATTTGTTTGATTTTAAGGAGTTTTATGATTCATATTGAAACAAAAAAAGAGGAGTTATCACTACTTGTGATTTTACCTGGAGACCCATTAAGAGGGGAGTATATTGCGAAAAATTTTCTCTCAAATGTAAAAAAAACAAATAGTATTAGAAATATGTTTGGTTTTTTAGGAGATTATAAAGGAAAAAAAGTATCAATTCAGTCAACAGGAATGGGAATTCCATCAATATCAATATATTTAAATGAGTTAATTATGCTTGGAGCAAAAAAATTCATTCGAATTGGAACTTGTGGCTCAATTAGTGATTCAACAAATTTAAGAGATTTAATATTAGTTCAATCGGCTGCAACAGACTCCTCTTTTAATAAAATAAGATTTAATGGTGAGATAGATTATCCTGCAACTCCATCATTTGAATTGCTATTAAATGCTTATAAAACTGCCTTAAATTTAGATTTTAAAACTATAATATCATCTGTTCTAACATCAGACACCTTCTACTATGAATCTGATATGAGTAGTAGATTTAAACTTTGGGAAAAGTATGGATTAACTGCAATTGAGATGGAGACAGCAGCATTATACACAATCTCAAAAGGTGCAAATGTAGACTCTCTATCAATTTTATCTGTAACAGATCATATAGTAAAAAAAGAGTCTCTTTCACCACAAGAGAGAGTTAACTCATTAAATGATATGATAACACTCTCTCTTGAGGCAATTATTTCTGAATAAAATTTTAAAAAATACGACAAAAATTCTCTAAATATCTTTTTTTAGTATAAAAAAATTATAAAAAAAGTGGAAACAGAGTTGCTCTAAAATTCATGTTGTTTTTAATTTTTAGAGATATATTTTACGTTGGGTTTGGAATTTATAAAGTGTATAATTATTTTACATTTTTGAGTATTGGTATACTTTGATGTTAATATTTTTATTTGTTTTACTGAATTTTATCAATAAAATATTGATTTTTTGATATATTTAATATTGACAATAATAAAGTTTTATGGTACAATTAAATACCTTTTTTCCTAATTTTTAATAGGAGTATTATGAAAGGTTTCTTTTCTTTTCTTTTCTTTTCTTTAGATTTACCATTTAATTATATTGCAGATCCTCAAGAGGAGATGGTGTAACATATGAAAAACGAAGAATGTATCAATATTTATCAGAAGAGACAATGATAGGTTGGAAAATTGGTTGGAAAAAAAATGCTTATTTATAATAAATTAGTAAAACATGCTTTTAATCTTTGTGATATTGATGAAGATGATGTAACTTATGCTAAGTAATTAATACTTTTAAAGGAGGGGGAATTCCCCTCCTTTATTTTTTAGGAGGAGAGATGTTAAAAAAAATTGCGATTTTATTGATTCTATCACTTTTAGTACTCTCTTGCGGAGAAGAGAGTAATGATAACATAAAAGATGATGGTACCTATAATACTACTGATTATGTATATTTAATTGTGGAGTTAGAGAAAGGGGGATATAATATTAATTTACCAGAAAATCTTTTTAAAATTAATGGTAAGTCTGAATCAGACACAGAGAATACATTCAATTATATCAACTCTATTTTAGAGCAACAGGGATGTAAAATATTATCAAAAGAGTTGTATCCAGATAATAGTAATGGGTTAAGTTGTGGTGAAAATGGAAATGGGAGTGGAGTTTGTGGAAGATGATTTCTCAATTTAAAATATTAAATGTAATAGTTTTTATTATTTCTTTATCATCCTGTATGCTATCTCCAACAATGAATAATGCCATTCCTTTAGAGAAGGGAAAAAGCAGAACTGTTTATGCTGGTGGAGTATCATATTATTATGGAGATAATCTTGAAAATGAGAGATATTTTGGGGATTTTAGTTTTCTTTCTGGATTGCTCTATTTTAGCCATCAAAAAAAATTAAATGATATTTTCTCTGTTGATATTGGATTAGGGAGATTGAGGCTTCTTGAAGATATATATCAGAGTGATAGTTTATATATTTCAACATTTCAATCTGCTTGGTTCTATTTTGCTGGGGTTGGTTTAGATGCTGGATTAAATATATCTATTTTAGATGGAAAAAATGTTTACTATTTGAGTGGAAAATTTGATGCAAGTGCTATTTTTCCTTTATCAGAGGGATGTTCTAATAATAGTAGTAATAGTTACTCTATTATTCCATCACTTGGAGTATCATTTGAGATGTTAAATGTTAGAGTTTTTATTGAAACAGTAGTTGCTTATGTTATAAAATCCACCCCACTTAAATGTTCTAATGATGATTATGAATATGGAAATGGTGAAGATAAATATAATTATCACTATGTTTTTAAAGATGGATTTTATGCTATGCTTCATTTTGGAGTTAGTTTTTAAATTTTAGGAGGAGAGATGTTAAAAAAAATTGCGATTTTATTGATTCTATCACTTTTAGTTCTCTTCACAAAAAGATAGTGCTGTTTCAAATTGTCTATCATTTTTTAGAAATTCAGGAGTTGTTAACTCTTTTTTACTCTCTTCCCCTTTGATTGCATTTTTGATATCAGACTCTCTTGATATTGATGAGTCAAAATCAAAAAATTTAGGTAAAATTACATGAGGTTTTACCCCAACCCCCTGAATTAAATTCCTTTTTGGAGTGAAGTATAACGTTACTGTTAATTTTAA
>DYRY01000103.1 GCA_020718465.1 Anaeromyxobacter dehalogenans
TCAATAGCATTAGATTTTGAGCAAGATAAACCAACTCCAGTATCTAAACCACCATCATCAACTCCAGAACTTCCACCACCATTGTCAACTGGATTAGGATCTGTTACACCACCATTATCAGGAATTGTTGAATCTCCTAAACAACGACCATTTGCACAAACTTGACCTGTTGCACAGATTTTCTCTTGTGTGTAGTCATAACATCCAGATGTAGAGTTTAATCTACAAATCTCTATTTTATTACCACTACATCTTACTGTACCTGCAACACATTTATTTGTGCAAGTTACAGATGGATCTACACATAAACCATTTTTACATGTTTTTCCAACTTCACAAGCAGTAGTGTTTCCCCACTCCATACAAGAATCGGTATTAAATTGACCACACTCTTGAACATATTCACCAGAACAACGAGCTTCACCCATTCTACATTGGTCTCTACAGATAACATCTTGACAACCACTAGATGTACACTCTTGGCTATCACCACACTGTTCTGAAACATGCCACTCATAACAACCATCACCATCAAAATCTTCGCATTTCATACGTGCAGTTTGATAACACATATAAGAGTCTAAACGACAATCATGATGACAACTTCCAGATGTTTTTTTAGTACAAACACCATTTTCACATTTATCTTCAGCAGGACAAATAGATTCAATAACTAATCTTCTACAACCATTAATCTCTTGACATGTTGCAGATAAATCAACTTGTTCAATTATAACACAGCCTTTTTGTTCTAATTCACACTCATGAACACAAGCTGGTTCATCAAGAATATTAACTCTAATTTCATGAACAGCCTCTCCAATTGCAATTCCATCTGAATTATAACCTTTTGCTTGAAGAACACGCCATCCTGTTGTATGGAACTTATACTCAACTTTAAATTGAGAAGATGAATCAGCAGATTCACCTAAAATATAGCGATCATCAGCAAAATATTTAACTATTGCAATATCTCCTGTTACATTAACTTTTAATGTAGTTGAATTTGGAGATGTTCCATTATCAACAGGTTCTACAAAAGTTATTGTACCTGCTCCTCCATCCTCTGGGGTGAAAGAGATTTTATGTTCTGCACCAGTTATAAAATTTCCATCAACATCATAACCTTTAACCGATACATTTCTAGATCTGTTAACACCGTTGAAATTATATGTAACTTCAAATTGAGTGTTTTTATCTGATGATTCTCCAAGAAAATATTGATCATCAGCATAATATTTAACTTTTACAACATCACCAGTTGCATTTGCTTTAAATGTTACTGGATTTCCAACATTAGAGTTGTTTGTAGGTTGAACAAAAGATACTGTTCCCTCCCTTGTTGAGCCAAGAAGAAGTTGCCAGTAGTAGTCCCAGTTCCAATATGGGCCAGGGCAATTACCATGATGACGAACAATATGGCTTTTATCAAGAGGAATTGTATAGGTTTCTGCAAGCCATCTAACAAGCATTGCAGATGCTTGATACTCTGCTTCTGTAAAAAGATTAGCTGTTGAACGTCCTTCATGTTCAATACCAATTGAGCGACTATTTAGATCTCTTGCATGATGAGCTTTGTCTTTTATTTTAACTAATTGAACAATCTCACCACCTTTTGAAATACAATAGTGTGCTGATGTTCTACGATCATTATTTGGGCTTTGAAACCAAGATATACAACTTAAGTGAGTTCCCTCAACCTGATGAATAACAACCATATCAATATTTGCTGCTGTTCTATTTGCAACTGTGTAGTTATTTGAATGAGCTGGAGCCCAACGAATACCTGATGGAGCAGATGTTACTGGTGGCTGAATAACCTCATCACCACTTGTAAAAATTAGTTTGGAGGTATCAATATTATAACCTCTAACTGTAAATGATTCACTTTTGTGTTGAACTGTAAAGCCCATCTCAATATCTTGATAAAGCTCATAAACAAAACGTTCAACATAATATTTAAGAGATGGAGATTCATCTAAATACATCACAAGGATAGGTGCATAATCCTCCATTGATTCAACAACATATCCCTCTTTTAAAAACTCTGATTCAACTCTTTTGATAGAGGCAGCAGTCATTTCAATATTTGTTTTGTAGTCAGAGAGACCTTTAAATCGATCAACTTGTAATATTCTTGAACCAAAATCAATAGAGTCATTTGTATCAAGAGCTCTTAAGCCCATAATTCCAAAACGTCCCTTCTCATTTTTGTTCTCCCCAATATCATCAGAATATAAAGGATCCCAGTTACTGTTTTTATACGCTA
Source organism: Anaeromyxobacter dehalogenans (assembly GCA_020718465.1). Classification (GTDB taxonomy): domain Bacteria; phylum UBP6; class JAFGXH01; order JAFGXH01; family JAFGXH01; genus JAFGXH01. The sequence goes on from DYRY01000103.1 coordinate 2,270, forward strand.
AAGCCTTCAATATTGGTGCAGGAACACTATATTTTTTCGCTATAAGTTCAAAAGCATCATTAATCTCTGTTAATGTAGCCTTTCCTTGAAGCGTAAAAACAAATAGGCTTCCAAGCATCACAAGTAGTAGTTGACGCATAGGTCCTCCTAAAAAAATACTGTATTAATAATACCTAATATACATAAAAATACATCGGTCAATATGCCTATACTAACAAGAAATTCCAATTATTTTACAAGTAGTACACATTTTTAAAAATAGTATATTAGAAATAGTATCTTTCATTAAAAAAAATAACATATTATGCTATTTTAATACTGTATATTTTATAAATATATATTTTAGTATTTTTTTAATATTTTTTTTAATATAAACATATATTTTAATATTTTTTTAATATTTTTTTTAATATAAATATATATTTTAATATTTTTTTAATATTTTTTTTAATATAAACATATATTTTAATATTTTTTAATATATATGTATCTAGTTACTTTAAAAGTTTTAATTAACAAAAAATATAACATTTGTTATGTTTTTATTTAAAAATTAATCTGGGATAGATAAAATTAAGCAAAAAAATACAGAATTTTACTTTAGATTACAAAAGTAAATTTTTTGTTAAAGAATTATTATGATTTTTTAATTAAACTTGACATCACAGTGGTAATCTTTTAAAATATCTTTAGTGTGATGAGAGTGAGATATGAGAAAGATATTTTTTATATTTTTTATGGTTGCAGTTCCACTATTTAGTCAAAATATGTTTTTAGACTATAAAACAAAAGATACTAAAATGGTTGAGGCAATTGAGCTTTATGAAACGATTCAGTTTGATGAGGCAGAAAAAAGATTTCTTGAGATTGTAACAATAACACAAAATAAAATGGATAAAGTTTTAGCCTATAAATACTTAGGTTATATTTCAACTCTAAATCAACAACAAAAAAAAGCTGAAGAGTATTATGATTTATTATTTCAAATATATCCAGATTTTACAATTGATTATAATTTAGTATCTCCTAAAATCTCATCATTTTTTAAAGATTATCAAGAGATGTGGCTTCGATTACCATCAGTAAAAGTTAAAATATATGAAATAGAAGGAAAAAATATTAAATATAAGAGTAATCTACCTCTTCCAATAGAGTGGCATGACCCAAATGTTGAGGTAAATCAGATTATTGTTAACTATAAAATTTCAACAGAACAAACATACTCAAGTGCTAAATTTAAAGATATTAAAACCCAAAATTATGTAGCCTATTTTCCTTTAACATTTCTTGAAGAGCCAAATAAACACTTCACTCTTGATTATTATGTTGAGATATTTGATTATGATGGAGAGAAAATAGGAATTCTTGGAACTTTGAAAGAGCCTAAAAAAATTGAGGTAAAAATACCTGATTTTCTTTTAGGGAAAAAAAGAGCTCAAGATAAACAGCAAAATTGGTATACATCTTGGTGGTTTATCTCCATTATTTCTGTTGCAATTGTTGGAACAATTGGTGGAGTCGTTTATGCAACATCTGGTGAGAGTGAGGTTAAAAATGATCCAACGCTTAATATTTATATTACTAATGATTAATTTTCTCTCTTGTGGTGTTGAAGAGAGTGAGCCTGTTCCATTTTCAGTTGGAATCAAAATGAATGGTTTTCTTGATTTTTTTAGAGGTGGAACAATATTAGTTAATGTTTACTCTGATAAAAAAACAGATGGAACCACATTAACTTGCACTGATTTTAAAAGTAATTTAACCACAGGTTTACCATCAAGTGATTTAGGAAATGGTTTAAGTTTAGAGATACCAAAAGAGGGAGCTTTAAATATTGAAAAGCTTGGAGTTAAAATTAAAACAGGTAGAAAGATTGCTTTTGCAGAGCTTTTTAATGAAGCAGGTGAAAAAAAGGGACATGCTTGTGAAAAAATAGTTGAATGCTCCTATTTAGGTCAGGCCTCACTTCCAGATGGTGCATATCAGATAGATGATGGAGAAAGAGGGTGTGTTTTGTTATCTATTGAACTTTTTTAATATGATTTTTTTCTATTTTAATAATCAAGAGTGTAGTTTTTTTTCTTTAAAAAATCAAAAAACAGTGAGTAATATATGACACTTGATAAAATTTTAATAGACTCCACACTATTTATTGCATTAGCAATTTCACTTATAACTGACCTAAAAACAAGAAAAATTCTAAATATTGTAACCTATCCAGCAATCATTTTAGGATTCTCCTTTAACACTTTTTTTGGTGGAGTTGGAGGTCTTAAATTCTCTGCAATTGGCTTTACAATAGGTTTTGTTTTATTTGGAGTTTTTAATTTTCTTGGTGGAATTGGAATGGGTGATGTAAAACTTATGGCTGCAATAGGTGCACTTAAAGGTGGAATGTTTGCCATATTTTCAATAATATATATTGGTATAGCTGGAGGAGTTTTAACAATAATATATCTTATCATCAAAGGAAGTTTAGGAGTTGTTTTACTTCAAACACTATATTTAACATTCTCTCCATTTTCAAAAAAAATCAAAGACAAAGTTAAAGAGATGCCAAAAATATATCTTCCTTATGGTCCTGCTATGATTATTGGTGTTGTTTGGTACTATTTTAGTCAATATTTTAATATTGGAATTATTTAGTGATGGTTATGGATAAAAATTTAGAGCAATTAATTAACAAAAAAGTTGAAAAAGTGATAGAAAATTTAGGAAAAAATGGCTAAAAACTCATCTGTGGTTGTTGGATGATTTCGAGTTTTATGATAGATATAATTGAGGAGATATATCTAAAAACCTTTAGAGCAGAGTACTATTTTTCAAGTTTAAATGCTATAACTGAAAATGGAGAGCTTTATAATGTTGATTAAAGGGGAAATCGAGTTTCTGCAATTATATATGGCCCTAAAAAAGTTTTTATTATTGTCGGAATTAATAAAATCGTTAAAGATATTGCTGCCCCAGCTAATGCTATAAGACTTAATAAGAAAACACCCTGTGAATCTCCAGAAAAAATCTATAATGTTTTTACTATTATTGGTAAGCAAAATATTAAAAATAGAATAGAGGTTATTATAGTTGGTGAAACTTTAGGATATTAATTTCTTGACATTTTATATTTAAGAATAACTTTTATTGCAAATATAATTTTAAAAGTTTATTTAATAATCATATTTTCTTCACAAAAAGTTGCAAAAAAAATAAAATTAATATAGAGTTTAACTATTAATGAGTTTAAATATTTAAACTTTAGTTATAATTAATTTTAATTTTTAAATTAACTATAATTGTTTTTTAAATGAATTAAATAGTAATAAATATTTTATTATTAGATAAAATCACTTTTGATCTATTTTTGATCTATTTTTAGTTACAAATTTGATTCTTAATTAATGTATTTGATTATTAACTGTTTAATATCTTTTTAGTTATAGATTTTGTTAATATTCATGTTTAACTAACTTTTATGAGGTTTAAAATGAGAAAACTTTTTTATCTCTTTCTAATTTTATCAACTGTTTTTTGGAGTTGTGATGATGAAAATAGTAGCTCAGAAACAGTTGCACAGCCAATATTTAATCCTCAATCAGGGGAGTATGAAGAGGGAGTTTCAATAACAATCTCTCACAACAAAAATTATGATATTTTATACACAACAAATGGTGATGACCCAAAAGTTTCAGGTGTAAAATATGTTGCACCACTAACTCTTCAAGTAGGAACATATACAATTAAAGCTGTTGCTAAAAATGGTTCAAATTTTTCAACAGTTGCCTCATCTGTTTATGTAATAAAAGCAAAAGTAGAGGACAACAATCTTATTATAAACTTTTATAAACCAGATGGCTGGAGTAATTCAGTAAATATATACTATTGGGATACAACTCCCACAACAGAAGCTATAACTTGGCCTGGTTTAGCAATGAGTAACTCCAATGGTAATTGGTATAGTTATACTATTCAAAATATGGTTTTTGCTAACATCATATTTAATGATGGAACAAATCAAAGTAGTGACTTAACAAGAGCTAAAAATGGGTGGTTTAAAGAGGGAATTTGGTATGATTTTAATCCTGATACCCCTTGTGATTCAGTTTTATGCTCAAATCATGGTGAGTGTATTGTTGAAAATGAATCTCCAAAATGTGATTGTGATGAGGGTTATCATGCAGATGCTCTAAACTGTGTTCCTGATAGTGTGGATTTGTGTGAAAATATAACTTGTAGTGGCTACGGTGTGTGTGCTGTTGAAAATAGTGCTCCAAAATGTAACTGTAATGAGGGATATCACTCAAGTGGATTAAGCTGTATTTTAGATTGGAATGGATTAGCAGTTCACTTTAAAAAGCCTTCCGATTGGAGTAATTCAGTAAAAATTCACTATTGGAACACTAATCCAACTGTTACTCCAACAGCTTGGCCTGGAGTTTTAATGGAGTCTGTTGGAAATGGTTGGTACTTCTATCTTATTGAGGGTGCCGATAGTGCAAATATTGTTTTTAATGATGGAGCAGGAAAACAAACTACTGATTTAACAAGAGGCTCTGAAGGTTGGTATAAAGATGGAGCTTGGTATGACCAAGACCCAGAGCAAGCAGAGATTCCAGTTATAATTGCTTCACCTGTTGCAGGAGTATATCCAGAAACTCAGAATGTAACACTTAGAGGAAGTAACTCTGATGATATAATCTACTACACAATAGACTCAACAGAGCCAACAACATCAAGTTCAATCTATCAAAACCAGATAGTTGTTAATAGAACAATGGAGATTCGTGCTTTTGGTGTTAATAGAGACTCTTTAAGAGGAGCTGTTTCAAGATTTTCTTTTGTAATTGATGAGAATATGGATATAACTCCACCACAAATTGTTGCATCTCTTCAAGCAGGTGTTTATCCAGACCCAATAAATGTAACATTTACAATAACAGATAACAAAGGGGGAGTTACAAAATCATACTACACATTAGATAACTCAACCCCAACAACATCATTACAAACATATACTCAAGGGGATTCACAAAATGGATTAACTGGAGCCTCTATAACTATCTCTGAAACAAAAACCGTTAAATTTTTGGTGGTAGATGCTTCAGGAAATCAAACAACTAAAAACTTTACTTATAGAATAGGGGAACAACCTCTTGGTGACTTTAGAGAGGAGATAATATATTTCCTTTTAACAGCACGTTTTTATGATGGAGACTCAACAAACAACGACTTTAATAGAGATAGAATACATTTTGATGAGAATGGAGTTGCAACAGACCCTCACTGGAGAGGAGATTTTAAAGGTCTTATTCAAAAACTTGATTATATCGCAGAGATGGGTTTTACTGCAATATGGATTACTCCTCCTGTTGAGAATAGAAGTGGTTTAGATTATCATGGATATCATGCTTATGATTGGTATCAAATTGATAAAAGACTTGAATCTTCTGATGCAACATATCAAGACTTTATAAATGAAGCACATGCAAGAGGAATTAAAGTTATTCAAGATGTTGTTATAAATCACTCTTCACAATATGGTATTAGAGGTCAAGTTTGGATTCCTCATCTTCCAATAAAATATTATGTTCCTCAAGGTTCAACACAAGGAAACATTGATAATGGTCCATATCAAGGTAACTTAGGTGATTACAAATCTGAATTTAGAGATGATAATGATAATCCTGTTGCTCCAGAGTGGTTTAGAGAGAGACATAGCTCTGATGCAGAGGGAGTTACTCCTCTTGTAGATCCAAAAACAAATACAACAGTTCCATTAGCAGGATATAATCCTAATAGATTTTTTGGAATAGATTTAGCAGACTTAACACCTCTTTCTGAATGGTATCATCTAGCAGGATTTATGGCTGGTGGAGATTGGGAGAATCCATCTTCAATTCAGCAAAAGCATTTAGCAGGAGATTGTATAGATCTTGCAACAGAGAATCAAAATGTTAAAGATTATCTTAATGGAGCGATTCATCAATATTTAGATATGGGAGTTGATGCAATAAGATTAGATACAGTAAAACATCTTGAGAGGGGAAATCTTCTTGAATATGTTAACGATTGGAAAGCTCATAAGCCTGGATTATTTGTTTTTGGTGAGAATTTAGTTAAAGGGACTGGTTGGGGAAACCTTTTTGGTGATGATAATGGTCCATCAGATTTAAGACCTTGGTGGTATACAAGAACAGGAAACGATTTATCGAATCCTTCAGGAGATGATTCTGGCTTCTCTGTTTTAGATTTTGGACTTTTCTCAACATTTAGAGATAATGTAAGCCATGGTAATTATGGTGGAATTGGTGGAGTTTTGAGTAGAGACTATGTTTATGGTGATGCAACAAAACTTATAACATTCCTTCAGAATCATGATGTTGGTCCAGACAACGATTTTAGAGATAGATTTAGAGGTGAGCAATGGATGGCAGCAGCTGCTTATAATCTTCTTTGGACAATTAGGGGAATTCCCTGTTTATATTATGGAGAAGAGATTGAGTTTCAAAAGGGAATGCCACAGGATATTGTTGGAAACAGTGACACACTTGAAACAACTGGTCGTGCCTACTTTGGAGACTATTTAGAGAGCAACACAATTAACACAACAAAGTCTCATCCTTTATTTCAACATATAAAAAGATTAAATGAGATAAGAAAAGCAACACCTGCATTACAGAAAGGTGTTATGGGTGATGTAAATGAGTGGGGTTCAGGAATAAGTTTTACAAGAAACTATAACAATGGTGAAAGTTATGTTGCTGTTGGTTTATCTGTTGGTGACCCAAACAATATCACACTTAATGGTGAAACAGTAACAATAAGGAATGTAAGAAAGGGTAGATATGTTGATGCTGTAACAGGAAATGCTATTGATGTAAAAGGAGATAGTATAACATTTTTTGTTAAGAAGAACTCTGCTGGAATATATATACTAAATGGTTCAGGAAAAATAGGAAAAGATGGTACATATCTTAAGTGATAATATCTGATTTATTCTTTTCTTTTGGGGATAGATTTTTATTAATAATCAAGTAAATCGTAATTCATATCTAAATATTTTCAATTTTTATCTTTTAATAAAAAAACTACTTAAGATAAATCTATTTATTATCTTTTAATAAAAAATATTTATCAATAATAATTAATTTTACTTTCAAAAAATAGAGTTAATTTAAATATTATTTCTATATAAACATAAAAATATCTTATATTTTTATAAAAATTCTTTGTACTGAAGCATAAGTTATGAGTTTTATAGAGACAGATTAACATCTGTCTTTACAGATATGAGTTTTATAGAGACAGATTAACATCTGTCTTTACAGATATGAGTTTTATAGAGACAGATTAACATCTGTCTTTACAGATATGAGTTCTTATAGAGACA
>DYRY01000010.1 GCA_020718465.1 Anaeromyxobacter dehalogenans
GGTTGGAACATTTTTACCAGAGTTTTCATCAGCAAAAAGTGATCCAGAAACGGGGCAAGGCGGACATCCTAATGTTCATTATACTGTTGGAGCAGCAGCGGTATTACTTGAAGTTGATAAAAGAAGTGGTAAAATGAGGGTACTGAAGGTTGTTGAGGCTATAGATGCTGGTCAAGCAATAAATCCAGACCTTGTAAGAGGGCAAATAACAGGTGGTTTGCTTCAAGGATTAGCAACTGTATTATATGAGGATATGCGTTATGATTCAAAGGGACGTTTATTGAATCCAAACTTTACAGACTATAAAATTCCAACTGCAAAAGATATTCCTGAAGAGATTGTTCCTATAATCATTGAGGTTCCACAACCAGATGGACCATTTGGAGCTCGTGGAGTTGGAGAACAAACAATGATTCCGGTTGCCCCAATGATTGCAAATGCAATTTATAATGGATTAGGAATAAGAATCAAATCAATGCCAATAACAGCGGAGAAAGTTGCAATGGCGATTCTTGAAAAAGAGAAAAAATAGAGATATTTTTTTTAAATTGGTTTGATAAACATTGCATCACCATAAGAGTAAAATCGAAGGGTATTATCAATTGCATATTGATAGGCATCTTTTATATTCTCTGCCCCATGAAGTGCAGAAACAAGTAGCATAAGTGTTGATTTTGGAAGATGAAAATTTGTTATTAATCCATCAATAACTTTAAATTTATATCCAGGATATATAAATATCTCTGTATCCTCTCCCTTTGGAATAACTTTACCACTCTCTAAACCATTTGCCTCTAAAGCTCTTAGCGATGTTGTTCCAACAGCAACTATTTTTTTACCTGCATCTTTAGCTGAATTTATCTCTTGTGCAGTTTTTTCAGAGATTACATAAAACTCACTGTGCATTTTATGCTTCTCAATTGTGTCACTTTTAACTGGTAGAAATGTTCCTAAACCAACATAGAGTGTTAAAAATGAGACTGTAATCCCTTTTTTTGCTATTTTATCAAGTAACTCATTGGTAAAATGAAGTCCTGCAGTAGGTGCAGCAACTGCACCTTGTGTTGAGGCATAAACTGTTTGATATCTCTCATTATCAATATTTTCATCACTTTTACTCTCTCTTGATTTTAAAATATATGGTGGTAATGGAAGACGTCCATGTTTTAATATCCAATTATCAAAATCATTAAATTTTAGATTAAATTTAATAACTCTTTCATTTGTTCCCTCTGATAAAATACCCTCTAAACCATCTTCAAAATATATAATATCTCCAGTATTTAGTTTTGCTATTTTTCTTCCAATAATCTCCCACTCATTATTTTCAGAGTTTATTAATCTATTTAAAAATATCTCAACAACTCCTCCACTCTTTTTTTTACCAAATAGTCTTGCTTTTAAAACTTTTGCATCATTAAAAACAAGATGAATAGAGTTATCTAAATGCTCTATAATATCATAAAATGGTATAATATTTTTATTAAAACTTCCTTTATTTGTTACTAAAAGCTTTGAATGGTCCCTCTTTTCAACAGGATATGCTGCAATTAGAGACTCTGGTAGCTCATAATCATAATCATTTAGGTTTATCATAATCCACCTCAAAAAAAAGATACTACTTATATCAAAATAAAGGGAAAAATAAAACTATTATTTTTAAGTTGTTTTACTTAAAAGCATAAAATCTTGAATTCAAATCTAAATGAATTAATGGATAATAATTACAAAAGAGTTGATATTTGATAGATTATATGAGAAAATACTAGGATTATTTTAGAAGAAATAATGAAGAAAAAAAGGAGTTTTTTCTATTGTGTGAATTTGAGTGTTAAATTTTTTAATAATCATATCTTTATATCACAAAGAATAAAGAATGTTATTTTAGATAATTTTAATGATTTTACTTTTTATTTTAAAAAAAAAATAAAAATTTGATTTTTACATATAAAAAAAATATAATTAAATTAATGGTTTAGGAGTAATTCTCATGGCAAATGAACTAATTGGTCTGGATATTGGAAGTAGTTCAATAAAACTAGTTCGACTTAAACAGAACAATAAATTTACATCTTTAAAAAATTTTGCAATTGCACCCCTTCCACCAGAGGCAATTGTTGATGGTGCTTTGATGAATACATCTGCAATTACTGAGACTTTAGGGAATCTTCTCAAAAGTATGAAAATTAAGGCAGAGAAAGTTGCTCTTTCAATCTCTGGTCACTCTGTTTTTGTACGTTTTATTAGAACGAGTAATTATAGAGATGAGGAACTTGAAGAGCATATAAAATGGGATGCTGAATCGTATATTCCAGATGTTAATGATGTATATCTTGATTTTCATAAATTAACATCAATGCCAGATGCTTCAGGAGAGATTGAAGTTCTTTTGGTTGCAGCAAAAAGGAATATTATTGATGAGTATGACCAACTTGCAAAATCTGTTGGACTAAAACCAGCTATTGTGGATGTTGATGCTTTTGCAATTCAGAATACATATGAGTATAACTATCCTGATAGATTTAAAAATGAGGTAGTTGCATTACTTAATATTGGTGCTGCAGTTACAACAATTAATATTGTTGATAAAGGTGTATCTAAATTTGTAAGAGATATGTCAAGTGGTGGCGCAGAGATAACAGCGGCTATATCACAGCATTATGGTCTTCCAGTTGAAGAGGCTGAAAATATTAAAATTGGTGTTTATGGAGGAAATTCTGACCTTGTTAACTCCAATGATCTTCATAGAATTTATGAAGAGGTTTCATATAGAATTGTTGGTGAGATTCTTCAAACTATTGACTATTTTAAAACAACAACTCCAGGAATTGAGTTAAATAGAATATATTTAACTGGAGGTGGTTCAAAAATTAATCTAATTCAAAAAAGATTAGAAGAGCAAGCTGGCGTTAGGGTTGAGGAGTTAAACCCTTTTAATAATATTAACATTGATCCAAGAGCTTTCAATATCGATTTTATTAGAGCCAACAGTTCTTTAGCAACTGTTGCGGTTGGTTTGGCTTTAAGAAAGGCGGATGACAAATGATAAAATTAAATCTATTACCAATTAGGGAAGAACAGAAAAGGAATAAGCTTATTCAGCAATTTATCCTTTTTGTTGTTGTTATTATACTCATTTTTGCAACTAATATTGTTTTTTATCAATATCATAGTGATGCATTAGAGACACAACATGAGATTGTTACAAAACTCCAAAAAGATATTGATAAATATAAAAATCTTTTGGGTGATTTAAAGAAAGAGAAAGATAAAAAAACTGAATTTTTACAAAGAATTGATGCTATTAACTCACTAGAGGCTTTAAGACAAAATCTGTTAAGAGTTCTTGATGAGATGAATAAACAGATTCCTCATAAAACTTGGATAACTGAGTTAAAAAAACAGGGAGCACAGATTATTCTTAGCGGTGGAGCCTCATCATTTGAGGATGTATCAACATTTGCACACTCTCTTAAAGGTGAGTCGAAATATTTTAAAAAGGTGGACATTAAAAATGTTCGACTTGAAGAGTTGAAAGATAAAAATATAAATGTTGTTGGAACACCCCGTATAGTTTTATTTGAAATAGTGTGCACACTTCAGTAGGTGGGGGCGATAATGAATGAATTTTTAGACCAGTTTGGTGGATTAAAAGCCTCTGCAAAGGCTGGTATTCTTGTTGGAGTTGCAGTTTTTACAGCTGTTATAAACTATTTTCTTTTCTTTGCTCCTATTGAGGAGGAGTATATGTCTCTTTTAAATCAAAGAGCTACTGCAGAAGAGAAAAAAGTGGAGTATGATGGATTAAGTCGTACTTTAGAGATGGATCGTCAAATCAATAAAGAGATTGATTTAATGCTCAATGAAAAAAAAGGGAGACTTCCTGATACAACAGAGTTAGAATCCATTATGAGAGAGTTACATAGAAGAGCAAGTGATTCAGGTGTTCGAATTGCCTCTTTTCTACCAAAATCAGAGATAATTAAGGAGTTGTATGTTGAACAACCAATATCACTTATATTAGAGGCCTCTTTTCATGACACACTTAATTTTTTGTATGGTGTAAGTCAAAATACAAGGATTATAAACATGGATGATATTCTTATGGAGAGTCCAGAGTATCGAAATCAAAAAGTTATAATATCTTCAAAGCTTGATATTAAAGTTTATCGTTTTAGAAAAGATAGTGATAAGCTTCCTGAAGATAAAACAAAAAAACCGGCATCTGCTGGAAAATCAGGTAAAGAGTAGGGGGAGAGGATGAGATATTTGCCATTTTTACTTTTGCTATCTGTTTTTGCAGGATGTTTTCCAGAGTATCAATCTAATAAAGCATCAAGTATGCAAACAAATTTAGAGAAAGAGAGAGCAAAAATTATTGATGAGATTAAGAAAAAAACAGAGATTATTAAAGAGGATTATATCTACTCTGTTATAAACAAGAGAGATCCTTTTCAGAATATTTTTATGAAAACAGGTATATCTAATTCTGATTCAATTGTTGATGAATCAATAAAACGACCTGGTGTTGAAAAAATAGGAAGAACACATGATTTGCAACGTTTTGATATTGATGAGCTTAAATTGACTGCTATCATTTATGGAACTGCTGCAAGAAGAGCAATTTTAGTTGATCCAACAGGAAAAAGTCATATTGTAAAAGAGGGGCAATTTCTTGGGAAAAATTATGGAAAAATTGCTTCCATAAAAGCTGATAAGTTGATTGTAAATGAAGAGACTTATGATATAAGAAAAAGAAAACAGGTTAAAAACATTGTTGTGAGTTTAAATCCAAATGAAGAGATTGAATAAAATTTATAGGGGTAAAAATGGGACACTTTAAATTAATACTCCTCGTGGTTGTTTTTTTTAGTGCAACAACTCTGTTCGCGGAGAGGAACAAAATATCTAAAATATCGATTCAAGAATCGAAAGGAAAAGTGGATGTAAATGTTTTTGGAACACAAAAACCAACATTTACAATTTTTAAACTTAAGAATCCTCTACGCCTTATTGTTGATATCTCAAATGCAGATATTAATGGTATTGAATCACCAATAGAGGTTAATAATGGAGTGATTAAACAGATTATTACATCACAATTTGAAGATGATGTAAATGTAACAAGTCGTATTATGTTGTCTCTTAAAGAGGACTCTAAATACGTTGTAAAATCTGTTGGAAGTAGATTTGTATTGTCTTTGGAGAGTGAAGCATTCCAAGGTAATACGTCTATTGTAAAAAATAGTCTTGATGATGAGAGTTCTCAAGAAGATTTTTCTGAAAAAGAGCAACTTTTTGTTCAAAAAATGAAAGAGATTCAAACAGATCTAATTCAAAAACAGGAGGCTCTTTATAATCGTGAGATTGAACTTCAGAAAAAAGAGCGAGAACTTCAATCTTTGAAAGGAGAGTTAATAAAAACAGCCTCTACTCTTGAGAGTAAAAAGGCTGAAAATGAGAAATTGGCAAAACTATTAGATGAAAAAACCTCTGTTTTGTCTGATAAAAATAGAACGATCTCAACTCTTGAGAAAGAGTTAAAAGATAACTCTATTGAGATACAGAAAAATCAATCTGATATTAATGCTTTGAATCAACAACTTAAAAAGAGTAATCAAAGTATTACAGAAACATCTAAAATAAAAATTGCAATTCAAGAGCTCGAAAAACAGAAACAACAACTTTTTTTACAAAAACAGGATGTTTCAAAAGAGATAACCCTTTTAGCAAAAGAGAAAGATAATCTTTTAAAAGAGCAAAAGATACTTGTGGCTAAATATGATGAACAAAAAAAAGATTTTATCAATCTTTCTCAAAAATACTCAAAATTAGAGCAAGAAAATCAAAAGGCAAAAGATGAGTTTTCAAAAATCTCTTCTCAAAATGAGACATTAATTGTAGAGAATAGCAAACTCAAAAAACAACTCTCTGAAATAATTTCTCAAAATAATGAGTTGATGAAGGGAAAAACCTCAACAATTAAACTTGCAAAAGAGAACAATCTTTTAAAAGAGCAATTGGAAAAATTAATTGAAAAAAATGAGGCTTTATCTAAACTATCAAGCGAGAGAACAAAAAAAGATGAAGATTTCTCAAAACTTAATAGTGAGCTCAAAAAAGAGCTTACAAAATTGACAGAAAGAAATGAGGTTTTCAGAAAAGAGGCAGAGTTACAAAAACAGCTTCTCACAGAAAAAACTGAAGCTCTAAAAAAAGAGACAGAAGAACAAAGAAAAGAGCTTTCTAAGAATAAAGCAGAGTTAGTAACTTTATCTGAAAAAAATAGTTCATCTCAACTAAATGATCTGAAAGTTTTAAAATACAAAGATAAAATAGTTGTTGATATGGATATTGATAATTATGGTGGTGATTTTGAAGTTCTTGAACTTGCATCTCCAAAAAGATTAGTTGTTGAGTTACCAAATACAAAACTTAATAGCTCATTAACAAAAAAAACAGATGTATCAAAAGCTCTTTTAAAGACTATACGACTTGGAGAGGAGAACTCAAAATCAAGAGTTGTTTTTGATATCTCTGATGCAAATAGTATTCCACGTTATTTTGTTAAGAAAGAGAAAAATCTTCTTAAATTTACAATGCTTTTAGAAGATGTTAAGCAATTTAAAAATATTCTTGATATAAAAATGGATTCAGATGAATCATACTCAACTATTAAAATATCTTTTGATGATGGTGTGAAATACTCTCTTATTAGAGATGATAATGATTTAGCTGTTGTGAAGTTTTATGGGGTTAAAACTCCTGAATCTCTTCAAAATACAATAGATCAAACTTCAAAGGATAGTATTGTAAAAATGATTTCACTATTTCAATCCTCTGATGACTCTATTCTTGCCATAAAATTGGAAAGAAAAGGGGAAAATGAACTATTTTTTGATAAAGAAACAAACAGTCTTATTTGGAAGTTTAAAAATTTTAAAAAAGAGACACCTATTTTAGTTAAAAAAGAGGAAAATGTTAAATATCTTTTCTCTGAAACAGCTTCATATCAAGAGGATGGTGTTGATATTTCAAGTAAACAGTATCATGGTAAAAGAATATCAATAGATTTTAAAAATGCTGATATTCATGATGTGTTACAACTAATTGCAGATGTAAGCAAGGTTAATATAATAACTTCTGATGATGTGTCTGGAACTGTAACAATGAAATTAAGAAATGTTCAGTGGGATAAGGCACTTGATGTTATTTTGAAAACTAAATTTTTAGGAAAAGAGGTTCTTGGAAATATTATAAGAATAGCTCCACAAGAGATTTTAACAAAAGAGTATCAAGCTAAAGTTGATTTAATAAAAAAGAGAGAGGAGAATGTTCCTTTAGGAATTCGCTTAATTCCTGTTAACTATGCTCATGCAGATGAGCTTTTAGAGCAGATTAAGAGTTTACTCTCACCAAGAGGGAAAGTATCTGTGGATATTAGAACAAATGTTCTTATTGTTAAAGACACATTCCAAAAACTTGATGAGTCTGAGGCTTTGGTTAGAAATTTAGATACACAAACTCCACAAGTTCTTATTGAAGGACGTATTGTTGAAGCAGAGTCTAGTTTCTCAACAGAACAAGGTATTGAGTGGGGTGGTGGTGCAGAAACTAGTTCTAAATTTGGAACACAAACCGGATTGGTTTTCCCATCTTCAATGAAGTTAAATGGTGGTCTTGGTGGTACAAGTAATTGGATAACAAATCTTCCTGCTGCTGGAGCATCATCAGGTGGTGGAGGATTAAATTTTTCTCTTGGTTCAATTAATGACTCAATGTCTTTAAACTTTAGAATTACAGCAGCAGAGGCTCAAGGTATGTTGAAAATTGTTTCCTCACCAAGAATCTCAACTCTTGATAATAAAGAGGCAATTATTGAAACAGGTTTAAAACTTCCAATCATAACAATTAATGAACAGGGAACACCAACAACAAAACTTGTTGATGCAAAAATAAAATTAACAGTAAAACCACATGTAACATCTGATGGTTCTGTTATTTTGAAGATGGAGTTGAAAAAAGAGGAACCAGATTTTAGCCGTAAAAACTCTTTGGGTGATCCTGCTATTATCTCAAAAAGTGCAACTACTGAGCTTTTAATAAAAGATGGACAAACTGCAGTAATTGGTGGGATGTATACTAAAAAAACATCAGATGATGAAAAAAGAGTTCCATTTTTTGGAAGTATACCTGTTCTTGGTTGGTTTTTTAAAAATACCCAACAGACAGATACACGTTCTGAACTACTTATTTTTATCACACCAAGAATTATTAACAAAGATAATGGCCTAATTAGTAAATAGGGAGGTGTCACAATGAGAAATATAATCTTTTCACTAATATTAGCTCTATTTATGGTTGGCTGTGTTGATGATTTTTATGAACTTCATATATTATATGTTCCTGCTCCTAAATTAGAGGGAGAGGATTGTGAATATAAACTTGTGAAGGATGGAGATGTTGTATACTATCCAAATGGGATTATGGATATATCATCCTATAATCCTTATGATTTACAACTAATTATTGAGTCAACACTTCCAAGTAAAAAGGTGAATGAGATTGAGACAAATGATATAATTGTTGAGAAGGCAATTATTGAAGTTTCTACTATAAAAAGAGGGGTAAAAAGAAGATTAACTGTTGCAGATGGTACTTACTATATTAATAATGTTATTCCTGTTAATAGTATTTGGATGACATCATTCCCAATTTTTTTGGATACGAGAGTTACTGATAGTTTAAATAATCTAAATCCAGATCCTGAAATTGCAGAAGAGGGACAATATGATCCTAATTTTAGGATAGTTATTAATGTTAAACTTGAAGGTCAAACAAAAGCTGGAGCCTCTGTTAAGTCAAATGAATTTGAATTTTCGATTTATGTTTGTTATGATTGCTTTAATTTAGAGAAATACTCTTGTGGAGATGGTTTTACACCTGATCTTTATTGTGGTATGAGACAAGACCACTCACCTATTTGTGTTGAAGCCAAAGAATAGGAAATCTTCTAATGAAAATACAGACACTAACACTAGCAAAACTTCAATTTAAACAGGGTCATCTTGATAAAGCTCAAGAGATTTTAGATGTTTTAGTGGAAACACCAGAGACAATAAAGTTAAGAGAACAAATCAATGAGGCTCTGTTTATTCAAAAGCTATCCTCATATACAGAGAGTATTAAAGAGAGAGCTCTATTTTTAAACAAAGCTTTAGCAAAAATAAAAGAGTCTAAACAGAGTTTTAAAAGTGATATTGAAAAAAAACACTCATTTAATGATCTCTATTTTGATTGTGATATCTCTCTTGAGAGAAAGTATAAACCGTCTCAAAAACTTCAACAGATTTATAATATGTTAGAGCAGTGTAGACGATTTGAGCCTAAAAAGAGAGATAAAAGTGCAACTTTTGAAGATATATCTCTTAATTTATCTGTAGAGATTTCTTGGGGTTATATTTTTGAACACTCTGATGGTGAAAAAATTGAGGTAGATTCATCTGAAATTGCTGTTGTTGAGGAATCTAAAGAGGTTTTTGTCTCTGCAAAACCTCTATTAGAGCAACTTTTAGGGAATATATCTCAAAAAAGGGATAGAAAAATACAAAATATAGCATCTTTTGATGACATCTCAATTGATTTTACATTTGATATATCAAAAGTTTTTGAGGTTGATAAAAAATCTGATTTAACTGATGAGACTATTTTTGTAACTGAAAGTAATAATTTGATTTTAGAAGAAACTACTGCTTTTGATTCTGAAGTTTTTACTAACAGTGTTTCTTTTGAACCACAACAGAGTGAGAGTATAGCCTCTTTTTCAGAATTTGAATTAAATGAAACTCTATCAGATTTAACTGATTTATCAAATAAAATAGAGTCTGATATTGAAGATTCAGTTGAAAATGTTAATTTAAAGGTTGCAGATTGCTCTCATAATAAAATCATGTTTTTATCAAAACTTGCAGACTCTTTTTCAAAAAAAGATACTCAAATTTTTAAACCAAAATATTTGGCATCTTTTGATGACATCTCAATTGATTTTACACTTGATATATCAAAAGTTTTTGAGGTTGATAAAAAATCTGATTTAACTGATGAGACTATTTTTGTAACTGAAAGTAATAATTTGATTTTAGAAGAAACTACTGCTTTTGATTCTGAAGTTTTTACTAACAGTGTTTCTTTTGAACCACAACAGAGTGAGAGTATAGCCTCTTTTTCAGAATTTGAATTAAATGAAACTCTATCAGATTTAACTGATTTATCAAATAAAATAGAGTCTGATATTGAAGATTCAGTTGAAAATGTTAATTTAAAGGTTGCAGATTGCTCTCATAATAAAATCATGTTTTTATCAAAACTTGCAGACTCTTTTTCAAAAAAAGATACTCAAATTTTTAAACCAAAATATTTGGCATCTTTTGATGACATCTCAATTGATTTTACACTTGATATATCAAAAGTTTTTGAGGTTGATAAAAAATCTGAAGATTTATTTTTAGATACCAAAACCACATCAAAAATTGATGAACTTCAGAATTTAATCAAGTTTATTCAAGAGGATAAAAAAAGGGAGAGAAAACATGGTGAAAACCTATTTTCTGATATCTCATTGAGTATTGAATTAGAGGTTTCAAGAGAGTACTCTACCCCAATTATCTCTGTTAAGAGAAGCAGAATTGATAGAAAAATAGAGGTTTTAAACTCATTACTAAAAAAAATAGATGATTATAAACATCAGAAAGGGACAAAATGATTTTTGAAAAATACTTCTCTGAGATATTCTCTGAATGCAGTGGCACAAAGGGAATTGCGATTATGGGTAAAGATGGGATTGCTGTTGAACAACAGTCATCAGACCAGTTTTTTGAGGAGCTTTTGATAGAGTTTTCCGATGTTACAACAAAGGCTATCTCTATTTTTGACTCAAGAGGTGAACTGACTAAACAGCAGATTTTTTTAACAGAGAAAAATCTCCTTTTTGTTGAGAGTTTATCAGATTACTACTCTTTATTTGTTTTAGCTGATAGCTCTGTTAATATTGGAAAACTCCGTTTTGTAGTTAGAAAAAAAGCACCATGGATAAAAAAAGAGCTTCAATAATCCTTATAGAGGGACCTAATTTAAATTTAATAGATTTAAGACCAAAAATATATCAATCAAAAAACTCAAATAGTGAGATTTTTCAAAAAATAGAGCAGTTTTTTGAGCTTATCTATTTTCAATCAAATTATGAAGGGGAGTTTGTTGATATTTTACAACTTATTGAAATTAATAATATTCAAAATATTTCAGAAAACTCTAATTTTTTAGAAAAAATAGATAAATCTGAAAAAATTTTAGGTTTTCTGAAAAAAATAGAGAAAAAAAATATTGCTGGAGTTATTATTAATCCAGCAGCATTAACACACTACTCAATAGCTCTTTCAGATGCTTTAGAGATTTTAACTCTTCCAAAAGTTGAAGTTCATCTTACCAATATTTATAAAAGAGAGGAGTTTCGACACAAATCAGTAACAGCTAAAAATGTTGACTTTGTTATATCTGGTGCTGGAAATTTTGGCTACTATCTTGCAGCAGAGTATATTTATAATCTAATTCCAATATGTTAATAGTAATCTAGCCATTTTTTTTTTTAAACAAAATAACAAAAAAGTTAATTAGACTAATTTATAGGTTCATTTCATATATGTTTTTAGGTGAGTATGCTGTATATCTATAGGCATTTACATAGTTTCTAAATGTTTGCCTTAAAAATAACTCTTTTTGCTTCTCTTCCTCTTGTTTTAGAATTTTTACCCGTTTTTCAAGATATTTAAATGAGTCTCGAAAATGTGTTAATGCTCCATCAGAAAGGAAGTATGAATCATCTCTAAAATAGATAAAACTCTGAATCAAATCCCCCTTTCTAAAGCCAGAGGAGTCAGATAGTAAAACTAAATAGCTGTTTTTGGGATTAAGAAAATCTTCAATAAAAATATTATCATCTGTTATTTTTTTTATTTTAAAAATAGATAAAATTCTATTTTTAAAAATATTAAAAGCAGATTCCAATATCTCTCCATTTCTAAAAAGCATCTCTACAATTGTACTATCATTATTTAAAGGAATAGTTAATATATACTCAAAATAGTAAAGATAGAGAGTTTTATGCATTGGGTCAATCTCTGTTATTGTAATATGAGTTTGATAAAACCTCTCTTGAAGTTGAAGAATTATTTTTGTATATTTCTCTTGTGAAAGAGCATCTTCAATTTGATGAAGATCGCTATGATAGTTATCCATTAAACTCTTCTCTTAATAGTTAAAAATAAACATAAATAACCCATTACTATAAATGGAGAGAAATTATATCAAACAGTTCTTCTAAAATCAACATATAAAATTCCTGGAATTTTTGTGATTTTTGCTTTTATTTTTTTTAACATCTCTATATCAGATACAAGAATTGTTAACATAATTCCAACTGTATTTGATTCTGTCTCTTTTGAGGATGTTATTGACTCAATATTAAGCTCCATTTTAGATATCACTTTTGTGATTTCAGATAAAAGTCCAACCTTATTCGAACCATGAATATCTATTATTATTGGTCTAAAAGCCCCTTCATTTTGCCAAAAGGCAGGAACAACTCTTTCTAAGTCGAAATTTTCAACATTTACACAGTTTTTTTTATGAATTGTAACACCAACTCCAATAGAGATGTAACCAATAATAGCTTCATTTGGAATAGGATTACAACATTTTGCAAATCGAATCATTATATTCTCAAGACCATCAATAATAACTCCAGATTTTGAATCAGATGCTTTTTTTGAGAATTTTTTTAAAAAACGGGCAAAACGAGTCTCTTCCTCTTGTTCTCTCTTTTTAAGAAGAGCATCTTTACTTTCTGGAATTAACTTCTCAAGAATCTCTTTAACATCAAGTTTTCCATAACCAATTGCAATTGCAATTCCTGTTAAATTTGCATATCTTGTTGTTTTTGCTCTCTCTTCAAGAGAGTTATCTTTTATAAGTTTATTAAAGTTTAAGCCAAATTTTGAACACTCTTTTTCAAGAACAGATAATCCAAGCTGTTTTGCTTGATCTCTCTCCTCTTGATTTACAATAGAGGCAATTTTTGAACGTGCTCTAGATGTTACAACAAACTCCAACCACTCTGCTTTTGGTTTTTGATTAGAGCTCTTTGTAATACTTACAACCTGCCCAGATTTTAACTTTTGCCTTAATGGGGCAATTGAGCCATTAATTGTAGCTCCACTACACTGATTTCCTAAATTTGTATGTATTGCATATGCAAAGTCTAAAACTGTTGCTCCCTCAGGAAGAATAATAACATCTCCTCCAGGTGTAAAAACATATATCTCTCTATTAACAATCTCATCAGA
This sequence comes from Anaeromyxobacter dehalogenans, assembly GCA_020718465.1. GTDB lineage: Bacteria > UBP6 > JAFGXH01 > JAFGXH01 > JAFGXH01 > JAFGXH01. Next base: position 13,398 of record DYRY01000010.1, read on the forward strand.
TATATCTGATTCAATATCTCTATTTTGATTATTAAAACTTTTATCTAAATCACTTGGATTTTTTTCTTGATTCTCAATCTCCTCTTGAATCCAATGTTTGACTATTTTTTTTAAGGTATTAATTTGTGTTTGTTCTTTTGTTTCGGCCGATTTTTTAGCTTTATATGCCCAATGAGCAGCAAAACCATTCTCTGCAATAAGATGCATCTCCTCTGTTCTAATCTGAATTTCAATCACTTTTCCTGTTTTTGAAACAACAGCTGTATGAAGTGATTGATAGTTATTTGATTTTGGCATAGAGATATAATCTTTAAATCTTCCTGGAATTGCTTTATAAAAAGAGTGTATCTCACCTAAAACAAGATAGCAATCCTCTTTTTTTGTTGTTATAACTCTAAAAGCAGTTATATCATAAAGCTCATTAAATTGTTTGTTGGCTCTAACCATTTTTTCATAGATAGAGTAGATATGCTTTGCTCTACCATCAACTCTTCCTTTTAGAGAGAGAGTTTCTAAAATATTTTTAAGTTCTGATATGGTTTCTGATATAAAAGTATCTCTTTGCTCTTTTTTTTCATCAAGAAAATTAGCTATTTTTCTATAGTTTTCAAAATCAAGAAATTTGAAAGCCAAATCCTCAAGTTCCGATTTTATTTTATAAAGACCCAATTTATGAGCAATTGGAGCATATAATTCTTTTGTTTCAAGAGCTTTCTGTAGTTGTTTATCTTTTGGAAGATATTTAAGTGTTCTCATATTATGAACTCTATCTGCAAGTTTCAAAAATAGAATTCTCATATCATCAAGTGTTGATATTTGAATCATTTTTCTAAATCCTGCAGCTCTGCTTTCATCTTTTGATTGATATGATGTTTTTGAAAGAGTTGTAAATCCATCAACAATTTTGGCAATCTCTAAACCAAACTCTTTCTCTAAAAACTCTCTCTCAATTGTTGAATCATACTCCATAACATCATGAAGATATGCTGCTCCAATAGTTGCCCAATCTAAACGAAGCTCTTTTGCCACAATTAGTGCAATTTCTACAGAGTGAATAAAAAAAGAGTCTCCATTTAAACGAAGATGCTCTTTATGAACTTTTTTTGAAAACTCAATACATCTCTCTATAACATTCCAATCAGTTTCTGATGAGTGTGAAAGAAGTGCTTTCTTTGTCTCTTCAATATAAATAGAAACATCAATCATATAACTACCAAAATCAAAACACCAAAATACCATATTTTAGAAATAGAATCAACCTATTAAAAAATAGCTACCTACTTGATGAAATTCATAAATTAAAATCTCACTTAATCTTAATAAAATAATATAAAACTTTTTTTTACTAATAATTAATAAAAAAAATTGTTTTTAGTTATCGTTATTTTATATATTAGCAAAGAGTGAGTTTTGATTATAATATAAAAACTCTAAATTATTTTTACTGTAATATTTTATTAAATATATACTTTAATAGAATAAAAAGGATTTTATGATATTTATAATCTATCTATTTTCAATACTAAATATAGATCAATCTTTTCAAAAAGAGCTTTTAGAGACACCATTTGATAGAGAGATTATTTTTCAGCTTGATAATCAAAAACTAGATAACTCAATAAACTGTCCTTTAGCTATTTTCTATTATGAAAATAATATGTTAGATAAAGCAGAAAAATCACTCAATAGTTGTAAAAAAATAGGTGGAAAAAAAATTGAGTGGAGTGAGTTTATTCTTTTAAAAACATTATTTTACCAAAGAAAAACCTCCATTTTATGGGCAATATCAAAATTTATTGAGAAATATCCTAACTCTATTTTTTTGGAGGAGATTGATAAAATAAAACAGAGGACTCTTTTTAGAGCAGAAAAATATACTTCATTTTTTGATGATAAAAATCTCTCTCTCTCACAAAAAAGAGTTCTTAATTACATGAAAGTCTATCAAAACTATAACCTATCATCTAAAAAGTTTTTCCCTTCATTAATGCTTTTAGAGTATAAAGAGTTTTTATCACAATTTCAGACTGATGAGTTAAAAAAAAATCAACCTGAAAATCTAATTGAAGAATTAAATGAGAGTGATTCAAATAGTTTTGGTTATCGATTGTCACTTTTAAGAAGATTTAATCGAGAGCTTTTTTTAGAATCTATAAAAACATTAAAAGATAAATATAGTGATGAAAATGGGAGTTTAAAAAAAGGTGATATTAGAGTTCATCTTATTATACAGGAGTATTTATCATTAAAAGGGGATAAAAAAGAGATTTTTAAAATACAGGAGAGTTTTTTAGATGAAGCTTTAGCATTAACTGATTTAACAGAGAGTGAAAAATTTGATATATTGTATCAAAAGGCTCTTCTATATCATAAATATAAACTTAATTCAAAACGAGTTGAGAATTATGATAAAATATTAGAACTCTCAATAGTTCCTAAAAACAAAATAAGTTACTATAAATTTAGAAAAGGTGTCTATCAAATTGAGGATGGATTGATTGATGATGGTCTTAAAACTTTATACTTACTAATTGATGAGATTCCAAAATGGTACACAGAGTATCCAAGAGCTTTATGGCTTATTTTTCAAAATGAGAAAAATAAAGAGAAAAAAGAGGAGATTATTGAGAAGATGAGAAAAACTTCATCTTTAAAAAATAGTGCAAACTTCTACTCATCTGATGATAAGTCAGATGAGTATTTTAAAAATATAAAAGAGACTCTTTATGCAAGAATATTTTTAAAAGATAATCTAACTACCTCACCAAAAAAATGGGAAGAGTATAGTAAATATCAGAAAGTTACCCCTCCAGAGTATCCCTCTTTCTCTAAAAACTATATTGGAGCTCAACTTTTTAAACTTTTACCAGATGTTTTAGAGATTGAGATGATTAAAGAGGGTTTCTATATGGGATTTTACACTCCAATTGAGGAGATTATGATATCTCTTTATCAAAAATTTTATAGAGTTTTATATAAAGATAAGGAGAAAAATCTAACAGAGGAGGAGATTGAGTTAAAGTCTAAAATAAAACCAATAAAGGATAAAATTTTTATACAATTTTTAAACTACTTTATCTCAACTAAAAATTATCACTACATATATCTACTCCTTAATAGACATTTTTTATATTTTAAAAAAGATGAGAAATCAATATATAATAAAATGTTTCATCCATTAGCATATTTTGATGAGATTGATAAATTTTCAAAAGAGTTTGATGTAAATCCACTTATAGTTCTCTCAATAATGGAGACGGAGTCTATTTTTCATCCAGAGGTTGTCTCTTCAGCAGGTGCAATAGGATTAATGCAGATAATGCCTCAAACAGGTAAAAAAATAGCAGAATCATTAAAAATTGATAGTTATGACCTTTTTAATCCTGATGATAATATAAGATTTGGGGTATATTATATTTCACAACTACTAAAAAGATTTAAACATCAAATTCCCTTTGCCTCTGCATCCTATAATGGTGGTCCACATAATATGAGTTTATGGTTAAAAAAACATAAAGATAAAAAACTATCTCTTATTGAGATGGTTGACCAAATTGAGTTTGCAGAGTCAAGAAATTATGCACATAAAATAGTTAGACTTTTATCAACCTACTCAAATCTCTATTTACAACAAAAAATAACAGTTCCAATGGAAGTAGATTATGAAGAAAAGAAATCCATTTCTTATTAATTTTATAGTAACAATACTATATATTTTTCTAATTTATAAAACATCAATTATTGAGTATAACATACACTTTTATATTGCTCTATTTCTGCTCTATCCAACAGTTCAGATTATAATGTTATCAAAAAGTAGAGGTTTTACTGTTTTATTAAAGTCTACACTATTTTTTATGCTATATTTTAGTATATTCTCAATAATAAACTATGCTTTTATAGAGACAATCTCAAAGCAAGTTCATAGTAGATTCTATTTTTCATTAGCAATAACAATCTCAATTGTCTCTTTAGTCTCATTTTTTACAATATCAATGCCAGTTGTTTTACACTTTTTTAAAACAGAGATTGGAGTTTTAGATATATTACTTCTATTATTGAATATTTTTTTAATATATATTGAGTTAAAACTTATTGGTAGTGATATTCTGATGTATTATCAATATTTTTTAGTAGTTTTTATACTATTTTTAATACTATATATTATTCGACATGCACTTATTTTTAGGAAGTGGAGTGTACCCTTAAAATCGGCTGGAATCCTGTTTTTTGCTACTATTATCTTTTTTATGAACAATATAAAGATAATCCAAAAAAACAGTAATCTTACTGAAAATGAAATAAAAAAAATGAATAGTGAGTTGAAATCCACTGAAGAAATTAAAGATATAAATATAAAAGATAAAAGAACAACAGAAGATATAAAAGATAAAAAGCCTAACATTCTTTTGATAACAGTTGATTGTCTAACACCATATCACATGGAGCTTTTTGGATATGAAAGGGAGACATCTCCAAATTTAACAAAATTTTCAAAAGATTCTCTATTTTTTAAAAAAGCCTTCTCTCAAGGAAACAACACTCTTCCATCTATTGGTAGTTTAATGACTTCAAAATATACAACAGAGATACTTTGGAAAGACTATAAAAGATTTTTACCAATAAAAGAGGAGAATTTACTTCTTGCAGAGATTCTTAAAGATAATGGATATCACACTATTGCATTTACAACACACTCCTATTTTTTACCAAATCTTGGTTTTCAGCAGGGTTTTGAAAATTGGGATATATCACTAGTAAGTACAAAAGCAGAGATTGCTTTTGAGCAAGAGACTTCAATAGCACTTTTTGAGAAGTCAAAAGTTATAATGGATAATCTACCAGATAATAGGCCATTTTTTATGTGGCTTCATTTTTTTGATCCACATGATTCCTATCTTAAACGAGATGAAGCTATTGATTTTGGCAACACAGAAAAAGATATTTTTGATAATGAAATTAACTACACAGATATCTATATTGGAAAGCTTTTAGAGTATTTAAAAGAAAAAAAACTTTATGATAATACAATTATCATAATTACAGGAGATCATGGGGAGGGATTTGGACTTCATGGCTATGAAAAACATGGAAAGAGTCTCTATAATGACCAAATTTGGATACCTTTACTGATTCGTTTTCCAGATATGAAGCCACAAGTTATTGAGCAAGAGGTTTCACATATAGATATCTTTCCAACTCTTATTGAGTATTTGAATATTGATTTACCAAATGGAAGAGAGTTAAGCGGAATATCTCTTTTTGACAGAGTTGGAAATAGTGAAAATCCACCTGTTTATGCAATGAATTTTAGGCAGGGAAAGGAGGAGTATAGCATGATTTATAAAGGCTATAAAATTATATATTTTTATAAGCAGAATGTGAAAAAAATATATAACATTCAGGATGATTTTAATGAAAAAAAGGAGTTATCTAATGAATCTCCTGAAATTTTATATGATTTATCAAAAAAAATATCTGTTTGGATAAAAAAACAGAAAGATAGTTATAAAAGCATAACATCCAGAATAGATTAGAAAAAACAATACATCAAATTAAAAATATAATTATACAAATCACTGATAATCAAGTAGTTATTATTATTATAAAAATTTATTACACCTTCAGTGGGTTAAAACTCACTATTCATATAATCGTTTTATCTCTAGAAAAATATAAAAGAAATAATAAATGAACAGGGTATTTTAGTCCTGATAGAAGAAACAGAAGTATGTTGAAAATTTTGATTAATTTATGGCTAACAAATTACGCAAGATTATAATTATATTACTTAAGATAAGAGAAGAAAAATCTTCTTGAATAAAGACTCATTATCATACCAATTGATGTCATTGTAATTAACATATTTGTTCCTCCATAACTAAAAAGTGGCAATGGAACACCAATAACAGGAAACAAACCTGTTACCATCAGTAAATTTAGAACAATCTGCGAGACAATATAAGCAATTATTGAGAGAGATAGTAGTATTCCAAAGTGATCAGTACTATATTGTATTGAGTGAATAAGTGAGAATATGAATATAAAATATATGAATATTAATGTGATTGAGCCTTTAAAACCAAACTCCTCTGCCCAAACAGAAAATGCAAAATCAGTTTTTTGCTCTGGAACAAAACCACCTTTTGATATAGGACCTTTAGTAAAACCTTTTCCACTCATACCTCCAGAACCAATTGCAAATTGTGATTGAAGTGTTTGATAGGCTGTTGTTTGTGCATATTTTTCTGGATTCCAAAATGCTTCAATCCGTTTTATGTGATACTCGTCTAAAATAAAAAACCACATAATTGGAATGATTATAATAAAAAGTAAAAAAGATATAAGCCAAACATATATATTTATTCTTACCATAAATAAGATAATAAATAGTTCAACAAAAAGTATTGCAGCAGAACCTAAATCGGGTTGAATTTTTATTAAAAAAGCAGGAAATAGAGTTAATAAAAATGGAGCAATAAGCTCTTTAAAACCTATTTTACTGTTTTGAAATATTGAAAAATATCTTGCTAATACCAAGGCAAGTACTAATTTCATAGATTCTGACGGTTGATATCGAAAAATTCCAAAATCTATCCATCTTGTTGAACCATTTACTGTTGTTCCAAAAAATAGAACAATAATTAGTAAAACTATATTTATAATATAAAGTGGAATAGCAATTTCAGAAAATATTCTATAGTCAATTGATGCAACTAAAAAAAGTGTAATAACACTTAAAATAAACCAACCTAATTGTGATATCCAAACAGATTCAGTTGTATTAATTTGAAGACTATATAGATTTGCGATACCTAAAATTGATATTATAATTGTTAAAAAAATTGTTATCCAATTTAAATTTTTAAAAAAACCTCTCTCTTCTCTCATATATTCCTAAAAATTAAAAAATCAGTTGTTTTTATTATTAAAAAATATTTAAAACAAAACCACATAAAACATCATACTATTTAAGAATTTTCTTAATTTTTCATCTATATTATGATTCTATTCTATTAGGTCTCCATATAAAAGAGATTCTCTTTTTGCCTCCATTTTAGTTCTCTCTTTTATAAATTGAGCATGAATTCGTTTTGATTTAAGTGTCTCATAAGCCTTTATTATTTTCATACCTAATGGTACTGCAGTAGAGCTTGAACCTCCATGTTCAACTAAAACTGTTACAACAATCTCTGGTTTATACGATGGTGCAAAAGAGGTAAACCAAGCATGATGTCTTAAATTCCAAGGAATCTCAAAGTCATACTCATCACTTGTTTTTGATGCAACTTGAGCTGTTCCTGTTTTGCCAGAAACTAAAACATCATTTAATCTAAAGTAGTAGGCAGTTCCATTAGGATCATTTATAGCACTATATAAACCTTTATTAACTTTTTGAAATGAGTATGGAGATATCTCTGTTGTTTTTTGTATGATTTTTCTATCATATCTCTCTTTACCATCAAAACCAACAACTCTTTCAAGAAGATTTATCTGTTTTCTAACTCCCAAATTTGCAGTTGTCATATAAATTTCTGCAATCTTAAATGGAGAGAGATATACATCCCCCTGACCAATTGATGTATTTAATGCAGTCCCTTTTTGATATCTTCCATAACGCTCTCTATACCATTTTTCATTAGGAACAAAACCAGAGGGAACATCTGTTATAAAATCACTATAATTAGAACCAATACCAATCATTTTAGCATATTTATTTATCTCATCAAGACCAATCTTCTTTGCAACTCTATAAAAATATACATCACAAGACTCTGCGATTGCCTTTTTTAGATTTACAGAGCCATGACCAGTTCTTTTCCAACATCTAAAAGATGTTGCTCCATACTCCTCAACTCCTTTACAATCTACAGTTTCATCTTCTGTGAAATTTCCACTATCAACAGCAGCAAGTGCTGTTACTAATTTAAAAACAGAGCCAGGATAAAACTGTTTAAAAGCTTTGTTAAGTGTTGGTTGAAGCTCATCTTTAAAAATCTCTTTTAAATAGTTTTTATCATCTTTTAATATGATTCTATTTGGATCAAATGTTGGTTTTGAATACAATGCAAGAATATCTCCTGTATCTACATCCATAACAACTGCTGCACCAGAACGAACATTAAAAAATATCTCATCAATCTCTTTTTGAAGATCTAAATCAAGTGTTAAATAAACATCATTTCCCTCTTCAACAGGAGAGAACTCTTTGTTTTTTTTATCAATCAATTGTTGAAGAAAACCATCTTTTTTAATTTTTCCACTTTGATCTCTTATGACAATTTTTTTACCATTTTTACCATGAAGATAATCCTCTAAATATCCTTCAGCACCAGTTCTACCAATATAATCATCATTAAGATACCCTAAATCTTTTTTTTCTTGAAACTCTTTAGGGGTTATTTTATTAATATATCCAACAATATGAGCAGTTATGCTACTATTGGGATAGTGTCTAATAGACTCTGTTACAATATCAAGACCATTTAATCTAAACATTCTTGATTCAATAAGAGCTAACTCCTTTGATGAAAGATGCTCTTTTAACATAAAACTATCCTTTTTTTTCTGTTTTAATGAGGAATTCAACTCATTTTGCTGTTCATCAGTGAGTTTTATGCTGTTTTTTAAAAAATCAACTGTTTCTGAATCAAGAAATTTTGGAATAATGTAAAGATTAAATGCTGGGATGTTTTTAGCTAAAACATTACCATTTTTATCATAAATATTACCTCTTTTAGCGGAAACTTGAACTATATCTAAAAAGTTATTTTCAGCTCTTTGAGTATAGTAATCTCCCTCAACAATCTGCATTTTATAGAGCCAACTAAAAATTAAAAAGAATACTATTATCAATGTTAGTAAAAATAGACGCACTTTAAGTGCATAGAATTGAATTATCTGTTTTTCACCCCAGAGCATACAAACCCCTACCCCGTAAAGTTATTAAAACACATTTAAATTAAAAAATCAATATTTAAAAAATTAAAATATTATAAAAATATTCCGACAAATTAAAAAAGAGTGGAGTTGTTATGGAAAGTGTTGAGAGTTTAAAAAAAATTTTTGATGTAAAAGTTGAAACACGTGAAGAATTAATTCAATCTATTGTTGATGAGTTAACAAAAGATAATCAACATAACTTTATTTTTATAAGGCAACTTATTCAATCAATGGAGCAGAATAAGATAGAGATACCTATTTTACCTATAGTTGCAAATAGAATTCTTCAACTATCATTTAATCCAAACTCCGATTATGATAAATATGCACAAGTTGTAAAAAGTGATACCTCAATTGCTATAAATGTTATAAAATTAGCAAACTCCCCCCTTTATAAAGGATTAAGGGATATTAATGATTTACAACTTGCAATTAGTAGAATTGGAATTGAGGGACTAAAAGAGATTGTATTAATGTTATCATTAAAAATGAAAATTTTTAGTAATAAAACATTTAAAAATGAGTTTGAAAAAACTTGGAGAGCTTCACTATTAATAGCACTTATCTCTTCAAAAGTTGCAGAATACTATAAGATATCATCCTCAAAAGCCTATACAATTGGTCTTTTGCATGATGTTGGAGATTTAATTTTTTATAACCAAATATCTCTATATCAATCAAAAAATCCTAAAATAGTTTTTGCTGAAAATTTTATGCAAAGAATTTCATACTCTTTTCATCCTAAACTATCTGCATTAGCACTTCTATCTTGGGGGTTTCCAAAAGAGGAGTATGATTTTATTGGTTATCATCATCTTCCACCAAAAGATAACTCATCAATCAATCAAAAAATACTTTATCTTGCCTTATCTATTGTTTCTGCAGAGGTAGTTATTGATAGTGATTATGATGAAGTTTCCCTATTTCCATATCAATTTATGATTCAGCAGGCAAAACTTAATATTTCTCCAGAGTTTTTCAAAGCTATTTTTATTAAATCAAAAAACGATTTACAAATAATTCAATCTATGTTGGGGTAATTTTACCATTTAATAAAACTAATTCCATATATTATGTTTTTTGTTGTTTATAAATCAATAGCAATTTGATTTATTGTGTAAACAGATATTTAAATTGGTATTTTAATTTCCACCCATAAGAATATCTTCTGGATCCATTATGTTTTTGTCTGGTTCAGAATCTTTTGGAGTAGTTCCAACTCTAAATGCCTCTTTTATTCTTGCTGTAGAGGAGGCTGAGGCCTTTTTACCAGAATTTTTATCAACAGTTATCCACTCAATATTATTAACTTCCGGAAACTCTTTTTCAACACTATTTTTTATCTCATAAGAGAGAGCCTTTTTTGTAAAATCTATCCAAACAGGAAGTGATGTTTTACCACCTGCCTCTCCCTTACCCAATGGATTATTATTTAAATCATAACCAATCCAAACACCTGTTAAAAGAGATGTTGAAAATCCAACAAACCATGTATCAAAAGAGTCATTTGTTGTTCCTGTTTTTCCTGCAATTGGAATTTTTAAAGAGTTTGCAGCAACAGCTGTTCCTGAAGAAACAACAGCTCTTAATAAACGAAGAGTCAAATATGATGTTACAGGGTCTATAACTCTCTCTCTCTTTGTAAAAAGCTCCTCTTCCAATCTATTAGGAAGTGACTCTGGAGATAAAAATGGGTCGCTATAGTGGCTATTATCCCAAAGAACATTACCATCTCTATCCTCAATTTTTTTTATAAATAGAAGTGGAACTTTAACACCATAGTTTGAAAAATATGAAAATGCAGTTAGAATATCAACTAATTTAACTGCGGTTGAACCAAGAGCCATTGATGAGTCCATATTTAAAACACTTGTTATGCCAAGTTTTTTAACCCAATTTGCAACTTTTTCTGTGCCTAAATATTGGAAAACTTTAATAGAGGGAATATTCATACTATTCATTAAAGCAGTTCTTAATGTTACTTCACCTTTATAACTATTTTCATAGTTTGCAGGCTTCCAATTAACTTTAGTAAGATAATCATACTCCACAATTGGTGAATCAAATAGTGTTGTTGAAAGTGTATAATCTTCATCTATTGCTTTAGAGTAGTAGAGTGGTTTAAATATAGATCCTGATTGTCTCTCTGCTTGGATTGCTCTATTAAAATCGGAATACTCTCTTCCTCCCACCATTGCTTTAACATATCCTGTATCATAATCAACACTTAAAATAGCCCCTTGTGGTTTTGGAATTTGAGAGAGTCCTACAATAAGTTTACCAGATGAGTCTAACTCCTCTTTCTCATAAATACGAATCCAGACAACATCACCTTCAGAAAGTGGCTCGCTTAAATCACCAATTAATGCAGAGCCAAAATATACCATTGGATTCTCTTTTCTTGCCCATTTTGTATTTTTTATTAAAATTTTTCCCTCAAAAGAGCCAAATTTAACCTCCGCCTCAGTTTTATCAACTTTAGTAACTAATGCAAGATATCTTCTTCCTTTTGCAGGTTTTGATTCTAAATAGTATTTTTCACTATTCTCTAAAAATTTCTTATACTCAATTTTTTTTAGTTGAGTTATAGGACCATAGTAACCCTGTCTTGAAGATAAATCTCTTAAACCAACCTCAATTGATTCTCGAGCATAACTCTGTTTTTCAAGGCTAACTGTTGTGTATATTCTATATCCACCAGTATAAAACTCCTTTTCTCCTAACTCTTTTTGGGCAACTCTTCTTGCAAACTCTGCAAAATAGGGTGCTTTTGAGAAAGTTGAATCAAGAAGTAGATTTTTCTCTCCAGTTATAGTATCAGTTCTAACTCCATAATCATAAACAAAAACAGCATTAGGATATTTTTCTTTTAAATTTGTATAGTAGTGAACTCTACTTGGTATATCTTTAAAGACAATAATTTTTCTGTTTAGAGCCTCTTCCATCTCCTCTTTTGTGATAAACTTCTCTTTTAGCATTCTATTCAAAACATACTCACGACGTTTTAGTGCTTCTGATGTGTTACTATATGAAGAGTAGACTGATGGTGCTTGTGGAAGTCCTGCAATAAGAGATATCTCTGCTAAATCTAACTCCCAAATATTTTTATTAAAGTAGTGTTTTGCAGCCTCTTGAATACCATGAGCGCCATGTCCTAAATATATTTGGTTTAAATATAGAAAAATGATATGCTCTTTTGTGTGAATCTGCTCCATTTGACGAGACATTATCACCTCTTTTATTTTTCTATTAAAAGATCTCTCTTTTTTCTCATCATCACCTAAAAAAGATTTTGCAGTCTGTTGAGTTATAGATGAGCCTCCTTGAACAACTCTTCCTGCTTTTAGATTTTTCCAAGCAGCACGAATGATTCCAATATAATTAAGACCAGAGTGATCAAAAAACTCAATATCTTCAGATGCTATAAAAGCTTGAATCACTTTTTTAGGAATTTTTTCATAAGGAATAATCTCTCTAAACTCTGTTGAATATTCACCAATTATCTCTAAATTATCTGCATATATTTTGGTGGTTAAGCTTGGTTTATACTCCTCAAATGTTGGAACCATTGAGATTTTATCAAAAAAATATAGATAAATACTTGTTGCAACCAATCCAATTAATATTGATATTGAGAGTGATAAGATAAAAAATATTTTTAACAGTTTTTTAAAAACACCTGTATGTTTTACATTTTCAATTTTTACTCTCTCTTGAGCTCTCTCTTTTGCAATCTCTTCAAATTTTTTCATAAAAAATCCCTTTATTAAAAAGTGATTAAGCTAAAATAGTGATTTGGGTTTTGGTTTTAAAAGCTCTTCAACCTCAAATTTAAGCTCTTTTAAATGTTGTTTTAGTGATTTTGCATCTGTTTTGCTTGGCATAATATATATTTTTGAAGGAGATACAAATTTTACATATTCAATTAATCCATTAAAATCAGCATGGTCAGATATTACAAAACTCTCATCTAAAAAATATTTAGAGTGAAAACTATCTTTAAAAAGTGCTTCTCCACTAAGGGCAATTTTTTTATACTCCCCTTTTGTAAAAGGGATTTTTTCAAATTGTTCAAATGGATAGATAAGTATTGATGGATTTGAAAGTTTTGATGTTAATGGTTTTATAAATGATAAATCTACAATTTTTTCATTTTTAAAAAGTTGTGTATATTGATATATTCTATTTTGAAGATATATAGGTTTTTGTAGGCTATTTAAAATTGATATTAAATATTGAGCTTTTCCAAAAGGATTTGTTAATATTACAATATGATATCCATTATCTAAATTTTTTTGAACATAAGTTAAAAATAGAGTCTCCTCAATATCTCTTTTTGGAAAAATATACTCATTAGAACCATAAGTTGAGTCTAAAATAAGAGTGTCTGCTGTTGGATAATATATCTCATCACAAGTGGGGTTAAGTCGATTATTTATGTGACCTGAATATAAAATTTTACTATCTTTAACTTTTACAAAAAGTTGAGCAGAACCTGAAACATGACCTGATGGATATAGTGTTAATGTTAAGTCTCCAATTGAGAACTTTCTAAAATATGACATCTGAAGAGCATTTAGTGGAACATCTTTTAACACAAACTTTTTATAAAACTCAATTGTTGTTTTTGTTGCAATAATTCTATCATGATATGTATTCATCTGTTCTGAGTGTGAATGAGATAAAAAGGATAATCCCCTTTTTTTTACTGCATCAAGCCAGAGAATCGTATCTTTTATATGAATTGAAGAGTCTGCATATTCAATCATAGCTTGTGCAAAGTCCCCTCTGTTTTATAAGTTTGAATAAGAATTGCATTATCTAATATATAATCTTTTTTTGTTGAAACTTTTTGTATAATAGAGAATCTTAAAATATTTAGCAAAGGAATTTTATCATAAAGTGTATATGTTAGAGTATACTGTTTTCCATCAACATCTATCTCTGCCTCTATTTTTTTCCCTTTATATACTCTATCTTTATAATCATATGTATAATTATTTATGATTTTCTTTGATATAATTTTGATTGAACTTTTATTATAACTTAATGTTATCTCAATCATTTTATCAATAAACTCATTCACCTCTATTTTAAGAGGCATCTCAAATGTTTTAGTCTGATGAAGAGAACCCATTTTAAAATCAACTTCAAGAGTATACCCTTTATCTGTAATATTTAATGGCTTCATTGTTAATGAACCATCATAATTTCCATCTGCAAAAAATCGATACTCACAAAACTCATCTGAAGATACAGCGAATATATTTATTGAGATAAATATAAAAATCATAACAAATAGATTTCTCATTTTAACCTAAAAAAATTAAAAAACATAATAAATCTGAAAAAAATAATTTTATAAAAAAAATAATTTTATAAAATAGTAACTAATATTAATATATTGTTTTATAACTATCTAACAAAATGCCTAAAAAGATACTCAATAAGTTGCATACTTCCTCTACTTTCATATTGTGAAAACATAGATTCCATAAGTTGATATGCCTCTATTATTTTTTTCTGTTTTAGTAACTCAATTATTCTAAGTGATTTTTCATCCAAAACATCAAAAACATCACTTTTTTCATTAAAAAACTGTTTTTTCAACTGTTTATCTAAATCTAATAGAGAGTGAGTTGGACTATTTTTGATTTGTAAATCAGTCTCTTCCTCATCTGAATTATCTACTTTTTTTAGATGTTGCTCTGTTAAGGGATTTGATTTAGGTCTACTACTCTCTTTTTGTTTGAGAAGAGTATTAATATCTGTTGTAGAGTATATACTTTTGTTTTTTCTTACAGTTTCCCCTTCAACATCCTCTTCAAGTAAAAAATCCTCTTCTGATAAATCTTGAGTATACTCCTCAACCTGTTTTGATAAAAGATCCTCTATATCAACAACTCCTTTTTTAATAGGTTTATCACTGATTTCAATTGTTCGCTCTTCAAACTCAATCTCTTCCATATCAAGAACAAGAATTTTTTCCTGTTTAGCCTTATCTGCTTTATTTAAGAGTAGCTCTGAAATATCCATTGTTTTTTTATTCTCTATCACGTTTAAAACCAAAAGTTCAAAAAATTATATAAAAAAAAAAGATAAAAATCAAATTTTATTTCTATTATTTAGTTATATGCTGGAAATTCGCAAATAATAGATGAATTAAATCAATTTAATATAAGAAATATGGTAAAAATTACTTAGTTTTTATAGAGAGTTGCTTCCATTGTTAAAATCTTGTGAATTTATAAAAATCACTACCATTAGCTATTTTTTTATGATATATAAATTGAATTAGATGGGTTTTATAGTTTTTTATCTTTAAAATAAAGAACTTTAAAAACACTTTTTTCTTAATATTCTTAATTTGATGGTGTTAAAATTTCTCTACTGTCTATTAATGGAGGGACTCAATATGTTTTGGAATGAGATTCAAAAAAAAGCAAAAGAGTATCGTATGGATATGGCTAAATTTCTATCCGATTTGGTAAAAATTCACTCAATCTCTTGTAAAGAGAGAGATGTTGTTTTAAGAATCAAAGAGGAGATGGAAAAAGTAGGCTTTGATGAGATTATTATTGATGGTCTTGGAAACATATTGGGAAGAGTTGGTAATGGACCAAGAGTAATTGCAATTGATGCTCATATTGATACTGTTGACCTTGGTGAACGTTCCGCTTGGAGTAGAGATCCTTTAAGTGGTGATATTGATGATGTAAATGTTTATGGTCGTGGAACAACTGATCAAACTGGTGGTCTTGTTTCTGGTGTTTATGCTGGTAAAATTGTTAAAGATCTAAATCTTGGTGAAGATGTTACTGTTTGGGTAACAGGAACAGTTATGGAAGAGGATTGTGATGGTCTTTGTTGGCAATATATTCTTAATGAAGTTAAACTTAGACCAGAGTTTGTTGTTATCACAGAACCAACAAATCTAAATATCTATAGAGGCCATAGAGGTCGTATGGAGATTAAAGTTTATGTTAAAGGGCTTTCAGCTCATGGTTCAGCTCCAGAGAGAGGTGATAATGCTATTTTTAAAATGGCAAAAATCCTTAATGAGCTTGAAGAGCTTCATCCAAAACTTAAAAATGATGATTTCTTAGGAAAAGGATCTTTAACTGTTTCTCAATTTTTCTCAAGTTCACCATCTCAATGTGCTGTTGCAGATGAGGCTTGGATATCTATTGATCGTCGCCTTACTTGGGGTGAAACAAAAGAGTCTGCTATTAGTGAGATTGAGGCATTACCTTCTGTTAAAAAATTTGGTGCAAAAGTTGAGATGTATATGTACTCTGAAACTGCATATACAGGACTTGTATATCCAACAGAGAAATATTATCCAACTTGGAAAATCGAGGAGAATCATCCGCTTGTTCAACAGTGTGTTTCAACTTTTGAAAATCTTTTTGAGAAAAAACCTATTGTTGATAAATGGACATTCTCAACAAATGGTGTATCTATAATGGGTAGAGAGGGGATTCCTTGTATTGGTTTTGGACCAGGAAATGAGATTTATGCTCATGCACCAAATGAGTTTGTTCCAATTGAGCATTTAGAAGTATGTGCAGCATTCTATGCTGGATTAATAGCTACAACAAAAAAATAGTTAACCAATATTCTTTTTTAAGGAGTTTTTAATGCAACAGATTTCCATCAAAAAAAATATTGAGCTTTTAAAAAAGCTCTCAACTGATATGTATGAGAAAGATTTTCTTTTAACTTGGGAAAAAAGTTTTGATGAGATTCAGGCAACAATTTTGGTTGCTGAGGCTCTTAAAGAGATGCATCGCACAAATATATCCACAAGAATTTTTGACAGTGGATTGGGAATCTCTATATTCAAAGATAACTCAACAAGAACAAAATTTAGTTTTGCATCTGCTGTGAATGCACTTGGTCTTGCAGTTCAAGATTTTGATGAGAAAAAATCTCAAATTGCACATGGTGAAACTGTAAGAGAGACTGCAAATATGGTATCTTTTACAGCAGATGTTATTGGTATTCGTGATGATATGTATCTTGGAGAGGGAGATCGTTACCAAAGAGAGGTTAGTGAGGCAGTTCAATATGGTTATGATAAAGGAATTCTTCACCAAAGACCAACTTTAGTTAACCTTCAATCTGATATTGACCATCCAACTCAATCTATGTCTGACTTAGCAAAATTAAAAGACTATTTTGGTGGTTTTGAGAATCTTAAAGGAAAAAAAATTGCAATGACTTGGGCATACTCTCCAAGTTATGGTAAACCACTCTCTGTTCCACAAGGTGTTATTGGATTAATGAGTCGTTTTGGAATGGATGTAACTCTTGCATATCCAGAGGGATATGAGTTAATTCCTGAAGTTGTTGAGGTTGCTAAAAAGAATGCAGCTGTAAGTGGTGGTAAATTTGAAATCGTTCATAGTATGGATGAGGCTTTCAAAGATGCACATATTGTTTATCCTAAATCTTGGGCTCCATATTGGGTAATGCAAAAACGTACAGACCTTCTCCGTTCAGGGGATCATAAAGGTCTTGAAGAGCTTGAAAAACAGGCTCTTGCAAATAATGCAAAACATACAGATTGGGAGTGTACAGAAGAGAATATGAAACTTACTCAAAATGGTGCAGCTCTATATCAACACTGTTTACCTGCAGATATAACAGGTTTAAGTTGTAAACAGGGAGAGGTTGTTCGTTCTGTTTTTGATAGATATATTCCAGACACATATCATCAAGCAAGTTTTAAACCTTTTGTTATTATGGCAATGATTTTACTTGGAAAAGTTTCAAATCCTGCTCAAAAACTTGAGGAGTTAATTGCTAAATCAATCAAAAGACAGTTTTAATTTTATAAAAACATTATAATTTGATTTTTTGGGGGCGTTATTTATAATGCCCCCAATTTTTTATATAAAAGGAGAAAAAAATGATTCCTATTATTGATTCAGTCATCCATCCAGAGGCAGTTGAGAATAGCATTAAACGATTTAAAAAACAGGGAATTATCCTTCCAACATTTGAAGAGATGAGAAATCCAGAGCTTATTCCTGAAAAAATCAAAAAAAATCTTAAAAATATTGGTTTATGGGATTTAAATCCTCTTAATCTTTTTAGAATCACTTGGAAAAATGAGCCAGTTGAGAATGGTGGTGGTTATGGAAAGGTTAACTATCTTGAGTTACCATCAGAATTAACAGGTATTAAGGCAAGAGTTGTTCTTCTTGTTGGTAAATGGTTTCCAACTGGTGCACATAAAGTTGGTGCTGCCTATGGTTGTTTAGCTCCAGCAATTGTATCAGGTCTTTTTGATCCAACAGTTCATAAAGCTGTTTGGCCATCAACAGGAAACTACTGTCGTGGTGGAGCATTTGATTCTCATTTAATGGGGTGTGAATCTGTTGCTATTCTTCCTGAAGAGATGAGTCAAGAGCGTTTTAATTGGTTGAAAGGGATTGCCTCTGAGATTATTGCAACACCAGGTTGTGAATCAAATGTTAAAGAGATTTATGATGCATGTTGGGATATAAGAAAAAATAGAAAAGATCATGTTATTTTTAATCAATTTGATGAGTTTGGAAATCCTGCTTGGCACTATAATGTTACAGGTCCAGCTATTGAAGAGGTTTATGGATATCTAAAAACAGAAACATCATCTCTCTCTGCATTTATCTCTGCAACAGGTTCTGCTGGAACAATTGCAGCAGGAGATTATTTGAAAAAAATCCATCCTCAAATGAAAATCTCTGCTTCAGAGGCTCTTCAATGCCCAACTATTCTAGCAAATGGTTTTGGTGGTCATAGAATTGAGGGTATTGGTGATAAACATATTCCTTGGGTTCATAACACTAAAAATACAGATGTTATAACTGCAATTGATGATGAAGATTGTATGAGACTACTTCGTCTTTTTAATGAAAAAGAGGGACATACATATTTGAAAAAAATGGGGTTACCAGAGGAGTTAGTAAATCAACTTCATCTTCTTGGAATCTCTGGAATATCAAACATGCTCTCTGCAATTAAAACTGCAAAATATTATGAGATGACCTCTGATGATATTATTTTTACTCTTGCAACAGACTCTGCTGATATGTATCAATCAAGAGTTGTTGAGTTAAAAAAAGAGAGAGGAAAATATACATCAGTTCAAGCTGTTAAAGATTATGAAAAATGTATGCTTGGTGCAACAGTTGACTATATGCAGGAGTTAACTTATGCAGATAGAAAACGTGTTCACAATCTAAAATATTACACTTGGGTTGAGCAACAAGCAAAAGAGACAGAAGATTTAAATACTCTTTGGTATGATAGAACTATTTGGGATAGACTATTTAATCAACCTAAAAGATGGGATGAGATGATTAAAGAGTTTAATGAAAAAACTGGAGTTCTAAAAAAACTAAAATAGTCAAAACTTTTAACAATCCTTCAAAAACAATTGAGAATTACTTTTATTTATTTTTTTTAAATTAATTTTATTTATTAGACCTCTTGCATAACCTAAAAGAAGAGAAAAAAAGAGTTTTTTTTATATTTTTTTAAAGAACCCTCTCCCTAAATCCCTCTCCAATACTTGGCGAGGGACTTGAAGAAAAAAATAATTTTATTATTTTTTATAATATAAATAGGGTTCTGCAAGAAGTATAATAATAGAAAATGTTAATGCAGAAATAAAGGTTTTTAAAATT
>DYRY01000104.1 GCA_020718465.1 Anaeromyxobacter dehalogenans
TTAAAATATATGTAACACTCTCATTTGGTTTATAAACTCCACCCCTTAAAACTCTCTTAGTTCCATTTAAATTTAGAATTGGTTGGCTTTTAACTGTAAATTTAGTTGAGTCTAAAAGTTCAGTTGTTGATGGGTCATCAGATATAAATGGATTTGATTCATCTGTTATATATGCTGTTGCTTGATTTGCAACAACTGTTTGAGGTGGGGTTGTAGTTTTAATGGAGCAGTTGATTGTAAATCTTTTTGATTCATTTATGTTGAGTGAAGTTTCAGGATAACTTATTTTATTTCCATTAATAACACCACCAATAGCATCTACTATTATTAATTCTGATGGAATATTGTCAACTGCAATAAATCTAATAGGAGTTGTTCCTGTATTTGTAATCTCAAGTTGATATGAAACAGACTCTCCTGGATAGTAGTCACCACCAACTTTTGGAAGAAGTAGTTTCTCAACTTTTATAGTTTTTTCAGGTGAGTATGTAACTGTAAATAGAGTTGAGTCATCTAAAACAGGGGTTTTAGGATCATCTGAAACTCCTTGAGATGTTAATTCAATCCAATTAATTTGATTTGAAACTGTTGTACCATCAGAAACATTTGTGTTTATTTTTGCAACAATTTCAAATGTTAAAGTTACATCTCTATCAATTTGTGCTAACTCTGGAGCAACTGTTTTATCCCAAATAACTCTATTTCCATTAATAATCCCTCTTGATGCAGATAAAATTGTTAATTTATCTGATAGAGAGTCTGTTAAAACCAAATCTTTTGCCCAATCATCTCCACTATTTTTAAGTGTAATTGTATATATGATTGTATTATCAGGACGATAAACAATCTCACCATTCTGATTTCTAACTGACTTTAAAAGCTCTACTTTTGGAGAGCTTACAACTACAAAATCGGTTGAATCATTTTCAGGTGTTGTTGGATTATCTGAAAATATTTTCTCAACTAAATCAGCCTTTAAAGAGGCTCTATTTTGAACTAAAGAGTTGTTTTGAATCATATTTTTAAGTTTTGCTCTAAATTTTAACTCCCTTACCTCTCCAATTTGAACTAATTCCAACTCAGGGTTACTATTTTTATTAAAAGATACAATATTTCCACTATAACTTCCTCCCTGAATAAGTTGAATTTCATCAAAATATTGAGAGATTGGATCATCAATAGTAATATTCATTAATGGAACTGTTCCACTATTTTTGAAAGAGATTGTATACTCAATTATATCTCCTGGTTTTTGATCTCCACCATTAATATCAGTAAATATTTTGTAAAATTCAGATATCTGAATTGTGGATACAACATAAAAACATGTTGGATTCTCGGTTCCATCAATTGTAATATCATCCGATTTTATAGTAACACCAAAAGAGTCATCAGTTAAATCTGCTTGATTACAGATTTGAGTATTATTTGGAATAGATGTATTTAATTTTGCTCTTATAGTAATAGTTTTTTCTTCATTTGAGGCTATTGGTGGAAGATACCAAGTTATAACTCCATTTTCAATATATCCTCCTTCACTTGAAGATAAAATCTCAAGATATTGAGGAACTATATCTGTGATAGTGATAGGTCCAGAGCTATTTATTCCACTATTTTTATATTTAAGTGTATATATAATCTCATCATTAGGTTCAAAATCACCACCATTTACATCCTGAACCAATTTTGAGAACTGAATTGTTGGAGTGGCTGTAACAATAAAGGCTGTTGTGTCTCCAAATTGAGGAGTTGATGGATCATCAGTAAGAGCATATGAAACCTGATCTGAAGATAAAACAGCCTGATTTTCAACTTTTGTTCCATGTGGAATAGAGCTTTTTAATGTTGCTTCAAAATGTAAAGCTACAGAATCACCTGCATTTAAACTGCTTAAAACTCCACCACTCCAAGTGATTTGTTCATTTTGAAAAACTCCTCCCTCTTCTGCAACAATATTATCAAAATATCTTGTATCTATAGGATCAACAACTCTAATATTTGTTGCTGGAAGTGAGCCACTATTTTTAACAATAATTGTATATCGAACTCTATCACCTCCCTCCACTTCACCACCATTTAAATCATCAAAAACTTTGGTTGATGCTGCAAGCTCTGCCCTTGAGTATATTTGAAATCTTGTTGAATCATTTGCTGTTGGAGTAGATGGATCATCACTATAGTAAACTCTTGGATTATCTCCCGATTTAATAGAGGCCTGATTTGATATCCAATGACCATCTGCTAAACCACTTTTTACTCTTACTCGTAAAGATAAAACAAATGATTCTGAAAGATTTGTTAATTGTGGTGTTGTTGTTGAGTTCCATGTTACTTTTCTGCTATTTGAGTCATAAACTCCACCATTAAAAGCCTCTATAAACTCTAAATCGGAGCTTAAAACATCTTCAACAACAATATTTGAACCAGAACCTGTTCCTATGTTATTTAAAGTTATATTATATTGAACAATCTCTCCTGGTTGAACATATCTTCCACCATTCTCGTCAATATAGCTTTTTTGGGTTGTTGAGTAGTTTGATTGGCTACTGATTGTAATAACTGTTGGGTCATTTATTGTTGAGGTTGATGAATCATCTGTTAACTCCTGATAGCCAGAAATTGATACTACTCCCTGATTCTGTATCTGTAGAGCATTTAGTAATGGTTTTTTTATTGTTGCATTTGCAACAACAGTTGTAGTTCCATTTGGAGATAATGAAGGAATAATCCAAGTTACTGTATTATTTGAAAACCCACCACCAATAACAGATATATTCTCAAAGTAATTTGATATTGGTAATCTAACTGTTATAGCATTAACTGTTGATGAGGCACTATTTTTAATAGATATCTCAAATTTTACACTATCTCCAGGAATAAATTGAGCAGTTCCATTCAAGTTTGTTACTGTTAAAAAACTATCACTAAAATCGGCATTTACCCCTTTTGTTAATCTAAATGTTGTTGGATCATGCTCATTTCCGCCATTATCATTATCAGTTAAAACTATATTTGGAGATATTGATAATGTTGTTATAAAGCCCTGAAGAGATACTAATCTATTATTTATTTGATCTTCATTAACCCCAGAGTTTTGAAACTCCTCAATTGTTTTTAATCTTGCTCTATATTTTAATATAATAGAGGATCTTGCAGGAATCTCAATGTTTTTTATATTAACCAATTTTTGAGATTGATTTGAATCATCAATTGCCCCAAAAGGATATGATGTTATAGAGAACTCTACAAAATCCTCTGATATATCCTCTGAATACTCTATATTACTAATTGGATTATTCATTGAGTTTGGAATAGTAACTCTAACTTCAACCCACTCTCCTGGTAAAAAACTACCACCATTTTCATCATAAACTTTTAAAATTGGGGTAGATAACATTGGGCTTGATATTAATGTATCTGTTAGTGGAGTTGTTTCTGTTGGGTCACTTACTGTTTCTGTAGATGTTATTGTTACACTATTACGAATATGTGTTCCATTTGGAACATCACTATTAACTTTAACTCTAAATGTAACAATTTTTCTATTTGTTCCTCGATGTGATATTGTGCCAATATTTAAACCTGATGGGGATGCAATAGAGTCTCCAACAGATACTCCATCAACAAAAGTTGATCCAGATATATATTGAACTCCAGATGGAATTGCATCTTTTATTATTATATTCGTTGCATCTTGAGAACCATCATTTGTGATTGTTGCAATATATGTTAAGCTATCACCTTGAGATGCAATAGTTCTATCAACAACCAAACCAGTTCTTCCTGTTCTAAAATTTGGTGAAATTGTATCAATTCCAAGCAACATATATCCTAAAAACATACTTTCACCACCACCAGCTTGTGGATAGGTATTAGGAATAACACCATCACCACTTCCAAGAAGAAGTGTTATTGATGTCTGATTTGGGCGAAGAATATTCAATCCACTTGAACCAATGTTAAATGTATCAATATCAACACCAAGAGCTACTGATGAGTTCCATATATTATTTGGATAGTTTAATCCATCTTGAAGTTTTCTTCCATTTATTGAAATGAAATCGTAACATGTTGGGCATGGATATGTTGGATCCATATCTTGTGGTGGAACACCAAGAAATCTATCACCCTCCAAACCAAAATAGCTAAATTCAGCAACAACAGGATCTCCAACCAAAAAGCCACCAATATTAAACTGCTCAATACCAATTGAGTCCTCTTGTTCATCATAGTGTCTAAAACCATCATAAAGAATAATATTACGTTTGGTAGTTGCAGAATTTGATTTATACACAATAACAATAGACCAAGCTCCATATCTTGCTTGACATAGAAAATCGGAATTACAATCACCAATCAAGGCATTAAGTTCTCCAACAGTATAACTGCCATTATGATTAAAAGCTCCTTTATGATCTTTAACAAAAGATGTTACATCTTTTCTACAGTAAAAAAAACCACCCATATTTGAAACAGTAAAGCAATCATCTGCCTGAACTCTAGTGGAGAAACCATCAGGAAGCTCAAAATAAACCTGATTATCAGGAACAACAACAGTTGAACCACTCCAAAAAAGATAAGCTCCCTCAATTTCACCATCATAAGGGATGTTTCTAACATCACCAGATGTTCTATTTAATAAAATATTATTAACATTTCCTGGAGGTGATGCCTCCATTAAAGTATTTCCTGTTACTGTTGCAGAGCCAAAAATTGAGAAATTTTTGTACTGCTGATGTGCAGTTCCACCAACAAGTCCTAACAATGTTATTGAAAATAGAAAAAATAGGGTGATATATATTTTCATAAAATTTCCACCAAACATTAATCGTTCAATTATAGAAGAGCTTTAAAAATTTGTCAAGAAAGTAAGGTAACTTATTAAAGCAATTTTAAAAAGGAGATTTTTAATAAACTAAAAAGATAGAAAAAATATAATAAAGATTTTTAATAAACTAAAAATATTGAAAATCAAAAAAAAATCATTAGAATAGATACTATTTTATAAAATATTAAATTATTTTATAAAAATAAAATAGACTTCTTGGATAATCCTATTTATATTATAAAAAATAAAAAACTCTTTTTATCACTTTTTTTAAGTTATGCAAGATATCTAATATTAATATTGTAAAAAAATAGAAACTTTTTCTATTTTTTTTTGTCTTTGTTTGATTATTGGTTCTTTTTTTGATGTGAATATGATTAATAAAGTTTTTAAAAATATATATATCTGTTTTTGTATACCACTATTTTTTTTCTCTTGTTCTTTTTCTGATAAAGTTGAGATAAAAAAAAGAGATGACAATAGTAAAATAGAGTTTGTTGAGATGGAACCTATTGTTATTTTTTCTGGAAATAAAACTCCAAAAGATATCTCAACACTTTTTAAAGAGGCAAACTCTTTTTTTAAAGAGAAAAAATATGAAGAGGCTTTAGCAATATATCAAACTATTGAGAATATTGGTGATGGAGAGGCTTTTTTTCTCTCTAAATATAATCAGGCTGTAACTTATGAAAAGTTGGCATTTTTAAATAAGAACAGTGTTTTTAGTGAAAATAAAAGTGATTTAGATAAAAAAAATAGTGATTTTTCAGAAAAAAATAGAAATAGTAGCTATATTGACAAAGCAATAAAAATATACCAATTTCTGATACAAAATTTTGACTCAACAGAACAACTTCATATAGATTCATTGATGAATCTTTCAGATATCTATGGAAATATGAAGAGATGGGAAAAAATAGAGGAGCTTATTTATAAAAATATTGATAAATATAGATTCTCAACTCATAAATGGGACTATTTAGAGATTTTAATAAGAGTTCAAATTGCTTTATATTATATTAATAACTATAGTGAATCAGAGATGTTTTTTCTGAAGCTAAATCAAACTTTCAAACAGAATAAAGAGCGTTTTGTAGTTCTATCCTACCAACAGAGATATTTTATGAGTATGTCCATGTTTTATTATGGTGAGATTTTAAAACATAGATTTGAATCTATACCAATTGAGGGCAATGAGAAAACAATGGCAAAAATTTTAGACCAAAAAGCCAATATTGTTCTATCTGCACAAAATTATTATATCTCTGCAATTGAATATAAAGATAAATATTGGGCAACAGCCTCTGGTTTTCGAATTGGAGAGATGTTTTATATATACTATAATCAAATAATGGATACAAGACTACCTGAAAAACTCTCTTTTCAAGAGGAGACAATATATAAAGAGGAGCTTAAAAAAAAGATATCTACTCTTTTAAAAAAGGCTATCTCTGTTTTAGAGGAGAATCTTAAAATGTCTGAAAGAAGTGGCGAGAAAAATATCTGGATTTCACAAACAGTGGAGTCTCTTCAAAAAATAAGAGATGAATACTATAAAATAAAACTTCTTGAATTAGAATCATTTCAAAATTAAATTACTCCTGTTTTTTTAAATAAAAAAAATAAAAATTAAACAAAAAAAATAAAAAATCTAGATTTAAACTTTTAAATTGTTATAATAAAAAATATTTTTGAGGGTTGTTTAATATGTCAAATCAAAGTTTTGAAGAGATAATGATTGAGTTAAAAGAGATTTTATCTAAAATGGAGTCTGAAAAGCTGTCACTTGATGAATCAGTTGAGGCTTTTGAAAAGGGTATGACTTTATCTAAAAAGGCTCAAGAGATTCTTGATAATGCCCAAAAAAGGATATCAATATATAATCAAAGTGAGCAAATATAAATAATATGGATTTTTGAATGTTTAGTAGTGATTTTTATGAAATTGGAGAAAAAAAATTCTCAAATTGGATAAAAGAGGAGCAATTAACCATTGGAGAGTTAGCTCTTCATGGAGGCTCTATTGATATTTTAAAATTTAATAGTTGCAAAATATCAGAAGTACAGAGTAAATTGAATCTATATCTCACACTTAGAGGAGTAAAAAACAGACTCTATTTTCAAAAAAAAATAGATGGAATAGAGATTCCAAAATATATTCATTATAAAAATTCATTAATGAATGGAGTAACAGAGTTACCATTTCAAAAAAAAAATGAGTATAGAAATGTTGATTCATCATTTTTAGAAATAGAGAAAACAACAGTATCACTAATGCTTCATTATATTTTTGATGTTGTTGAGTTTTTTAAAAAAGATATGAAATCAATATCTGGAGAGATATATCTAAAAAAAGGAAGTTTGTCCCCTTTTGATAAAGAGTCTCCACCAATTTATATTATAAATAACCTTGGAAATGTTGCAAAATATAGTTCAACACGAATTATATTACATTTTTATAATAATGATTACGATTTTCATCATATTATTACATCAAAAGATGATATATCTAATATTGATGAGGAGGTTGATAGATTAAAATCCACTCAAACTCTTCAATTAAAAACTATTGAAAAAGGAAGTTATAAACTTCTTTTCTCTCATAAAGCCATTACAAAATTACTTTACTCAATTAAAAAATATTTTTCATCAAGCTACTATTTTGAAAATAGCTCACTTTTTTCCTCAAAAAGGTTTAAAAAAATAGCATCTCATCTTTTAAATGTTTATGATACCCCATTTCATCCACTTCTTCCATCCTGTCCATTTGATGAGATTGCTCAACCTAAAACAGTTTTACCTCTTATTGAAAATGGATATCTATCAAATTTAACATTTAGTCATGATGAATCTTTAAGATATAAAAGTAGTGAAACTGCTCATAATAGATTATATCAAAACTTCTCAACTCCAAACCATATATATCTCAAAGGTAATTCTGATGATTTTCAAAAACAGATTGAGAGTGAATCAAATATTATAAAAGTTAGTGATATAGAGACTCCCAACTGGAGAGGTTTTGATGATTTAATTAATATTTTTTCTAAAGGTGAACTATTTTTAATGAAAAATGGAAACATTGTATCAAAATTAACTCCAATTAATATAGAAACAACATTTTCAAATCTATTTATGTCTATTTTATCTTTTGGAAAAGAGAGAGAGTCTCTTGCTTTTGTTACTCCTGAAACTCTTTTTAATTCAATAAAAATTACTCCTATTTAATTTTAAAAATCTCTTTAATAAAGTAAAAAAAAATCTTTTAAAATTGTTAATATATCTTATATCTCTTGATTTAAATGTGAAAAAATAGTAAAAGTAGATTATTCTTTTCTGGAGACTACTTATGAAAAAATTTGTTATTTTCTTTCTATCTCTTTTTTTAATCATTGGGTGTGGTAAAAAAGAGGGGCAAACTGAAAAAACCACAGATAAAACAAAAAATGTTGAAAGTGGTGATTCTAAATCAACAAAAAAAACAGAAACAAATGATTCAAAATCTACAAAAAAAGGGGAAGAAAACTCTGATAGAGATAATCTTGTTAAAAAGGCTCTTGAGTTTGAGAATAATAATAACTCTGAAAGTGAAGATTATGATAAATATAGTTCTGGTTTTGTTAAAATGCTTTATCTTGAGAATGGAGTTGATTTAACAAAAATTAAACTTGTAGATAAAAAAGATGCTGAAGGAAATTGGCTTAGCAATGTTGAAGTGATGGCTAAGTTTATGGAACAAAATGGCTCACTTTATAAAGATCGCCTTCCTAAAAAAGGTGATGTTGTGTTTTTTGGAAACACATTTGATAGAAATAAAGATAGTGAAATAAATGATCCATATACAAATATGGGAATTGTTATTGATGTTGATGATGAAGAGACTGTTCATTTTTTAATGAAAATGAGTGACAAAATTCAGATGAAACAGTTAAATCTCAAAAATCCAGCTCAACCATCAATTAAAGATAAAAATCTAACAAAAACTATCAATAGTCAACTTAGATGGATATCATCTGAAGAGAAAAAAGCAGAAAAAACAGTTCCTCAATATGCTGGAGAGTTATTTTTAACTTATGGAACTATTCTAGATGGAAAAACTTTTGAACAACTAAAACCAAAAAGAGAGATTTCTGAATCTCAAAGAGATGAAGTTGTTAAATTTGCACTCTCTTTTGAGGGAAAAGAGCTTCCTAAAAGCGAAGATTACTCAAACACAAGCTCTGGTTTTATTAAAATGATATATATAAATTTTGAGCTTAATGTTTTTGACATTCCTGTAAAAATGAAAAAAGATGAGAATGATAAATGGAGAGGTGGAACAGAGTTAGCATATCTTTTTGCTAAAGATTATGGTAAAATATATGAATCTTCACCTAAAAAAGGGGATGTTATCTTTTTTGATAATAGCTATGATGAAAACAAAGATGGTATTCTAAATGATAAATTAACTGGAATTGGTTTTATTGTTGAAGTTGATAAAGAGGAGACTATTCACTACCTTACAAAAACATCAAAGGGTATTGAGATGAAACAGATGAATCTTAAAATGAAAGATCAAGCCTCAATAAAAGATAAAAATCTTACAAAAACAATCAACTCTCAAACAAGATGGCAAACAGCAAAAGAGAAAAAAGATGGTCTTGAGGTTCCAACTCTTGCAGGACAACAATTTAACTCTTTTGGATCATTTTTTAAATAATCAACTATTTTAAACTATATATTCTTTCAATATTAAAACATCAAACATTTAAAACTCATATAAA
>DYRY01000105.1:0-5763 GCA_020718465.1 Anaeromyxobacter dehalogenans
TAATCTGTTACTTTTTAGTAAAATATTAAAATACTTTTATTTGTTGAAATTTTTTTATATTTACATGAGTTTGTTATTTGTAAAAATTATACTTTTTTTCTTTTTATAAAATAGTTTTTTTCTTTTTAAAATACTTAATTTAAACTGCTTTGATAATTTATATTTGACAGATTTTAAATTTAATACTATACTGTTTTCATTTCATTTTATTGAGGGGTAAATATGAAGCAAAAAAAACTTTTTTTTCCAATTTTTTTTCTGTGGTTTTTAGTTTTTTCCTGCTCTCCAGGTGAAGCTGGGGCTGGTTGTGGTGGTTATGAGTTAATTCCAGGTGGATATCGTTCTCAAACAGAGAATCCTGTTCTTCCAAAATCGGCTCAAGTTCGTTTAACTTCAGGACTTTTTGACTATTTAGAAACACGCCTTAATACAATTCTTTCGAAATTTGCATCAGAGTTTTTAACAACTCCAGATGGAAACAATCCAAGAATGAAATTCTGTGTTACACCAATGTATGGAACACAAACTGTTATATATGATCTTCCTTATGGTGTTTGTAGCTCTTGTCATGATGACAATAAAACAAGTTGTACAAACAGCATTCGAGAGTGTAATAATGGAACTGCAGAGGGTTGTGAACTGATTATGACAATTAAAAATTTTCAACTTGTTCCAACATCTGATGGAGATAATGCTGATAGACTTCGTGCCTCTGGTGAAATTGTGATTCATGATACTGTTAAATTCGCTGTGGATATGAATCCTTTGGCAAGTGGATATACAACTTGTGATATGCCACTTCATAGTAATCAAAATGGTGGTTCTGATGTTCCAGTAAAAGTTGATGTTGATTTTGTTTTACTTAATAGTAATGATCCTAAAAGTGAAATCACCATAAAAATAGTTGGTTTTGAGATGCAACTTGAAGATCATCTTTATTTTGAAGATCCTGAGTGTGATGGAACTGTTGGAGAAACAATTCTTGGT
Source organism: Anaeromyxobacter dehalogenans (assembly GCA_020718465.1). GTDB lineage: Bacteria > UBP6 > JAFGXH01 > JAFGXH01 > JAFGXH01 > JAFGXH01. Next base: position 988 of record DYRY01000105.1, read on the forward strand.
TTGGTTAAAGGGATGATTCTTGACTCTGCAATGGAGCAAATAGAGACAACTATCACATCTCTTATTGATGAAGTTAGTGAAACAATGCTTTGCTCCCGATGTATTCCTGATTATGATGATAATTTAAGAGGAACATATCACTGTGCAACAAATGCACCTGCAACAGCATATTGTGGAACTGGTTGTAGCTCAAGTGATGATTGTAGCTCTGGATTTACTTGTCAAAGTGGATTTTGTGTTTCAACAATAACCTGTCAATCTGATGAAGATTGTACAATGGTCTCTAAATGTGAAATATCCACAAGAAGATGTGTTGAGGCTCCTTTTTGTATGGAGACCCCAAATGCATGTTGGGAACAACGTTTAGGATTTGAGGGTAGAATTGATGTGATGAGTATTACAGACATGTTTTTAGAAACAAAAACACAATCTTGGCTAAATTTTTACTTCAATGCTGGAGAGTATGCAAAAGCAGAAAATAGTGGTTTATCTGTTGGAATTCTTGGTGGTTTAAAGGGAGATTGGAATCCATGTGTTTCTCCAAGCGGAAAAACATTTAATGCAACTGTTCCTAAATTAACATCCTTAACACAAAATCAGTTTGGAAATAACCAAAATTACCATGTTGGTATTGGTTTATCACAATATCTTTTAAATCAAGGATTAACAAATATTTATGACTCTGGTGCATTATGTTTAGATTTAGATCATAACATCTCTGAATTTCTTGGAACTTCAACATTTTCACTTCTTATGCCTTCTATAAATGATATGACTGGTGGTGAAAATAACTCTGTTATGATTGCAATAAGACCAAAAAGCACACCAATTGTTACTTTTGGAAATGGAACAGTAGATGAAAATGGAGATCCACTTGTTGATAGTGCATTAATGAATCTAAGTATTGGTGGTCTTAATCCAAATAATCCAGATGATGGATTACAATTAGATTTTTATGCCTTTATTGATGAGCGTTATGTTAGAATTTTAAGTGCAATGGTTGATTTACGAATTGGTGCAAATCTTGATATTGACTCTCAATATAATTTAGTGCCAGTTTTACCAAAATTTAAACTTGGTGAAAATGGACATATCAGAAATATCAGAATTTTCAATAATGAGATATTAAGGGAGTCCTCAACAACATTAGAAAATACTCTTCCTGCTATTATTGAGCTTGCATTGAATATGATGCCATTAGGTTTTGACCCAATTGCACTTCCATCTTTTATGGGGTTTGGTGTTAGAGTTTTAGATGTTGTAAAAGAGGTTCAAGGAGAAGGTGAAACATCTAACTTTATTGCAATTTATGGCGATTTAATGGTTGATGATGCTCGTAAAAACAGAGCAAACATCTCAATATCTAGTGCAGAGCTTATAACTCCAACAATAAAAGAGATAAAAACAGGAGTAACTCCAAACTATACTCTTTTAATTGATGATGTTCAGGCTAATATGGAGTATCAATATAGAGTTAATAATGGATATTGGTCCACCTTCAAAAAAAGCAGAAAATTAACCATAAGCTCATCTATGTTTACTCTTCAAGGAAAACATACAATTGATATAAGAGGTAGAGTTATTGGTCAACCAGAGACACTTTCAAAAATAGTTACAAAAACTTTTATAGTTGATAGTTTCTCACCAAAATCATCAATGGAGTTAAAAAGTAGTAAAATTATCATTAACTCAAGTGATAATGTAACAAAAAGTAAGAATCTTCTTTATTCAGTTAATCTCAATAGTACTGGTTGGAGTGAGTATAAAAAAATAGACTCAATTGATATTCCAGAAAATAGTGAACATGTTTTAGTTGAGTTAAAAACAAAAGATGAAAATAGCAATGAGAGTTATACAAAACAGCGTTTTAACCCAAATAAAATAGCCTCTGTTGTTGCTGAAAATAGTTTAAATAGTGCAAGTACAGATGGTTGCTCTTTTGGAACAACAAATAATAACTCTTTTGGTTGGTGGAGTTTACTAATGATATTGGTACTCTTTAGAAAAAAACTTAAAGTTTTTTTAATCATACTATCATTTTTTATTATAAGTGGATGTGGTGATAACTCAAGCTCTGGTAAATGTGTTACAAATGCAGATTGTTCTGAAGGGGAGATTTGCCAAAATAATAAATGTGTTGAGGGATTGGATTGTTCTGAAAATCCAGGTGCTTATGAGTGTTCTGAATGCTATATTCCTGGAAGATGCGATGCAGATAATCCTTGTAAAAATGGTTGTGAATGCAATGAGCTTCTTGGTAAATGTATAGAGATTAATGGTTATTGTGAAGCTATAACCGATTGTCCTTCAGGAAAAGAGTGTAAAAATAATCGTTGTGTTTCAAGCCGTTGCTACTCTGATTCCGATTGTTCTGGAAAAGATTGCTCAATTGTGAGTGAATATAGTCATCCATTTTGTGATACATTAACAGGTGCATGTTTATGCTCAACCCCTTGTGGAGGTACATGTCCAGATGGAAAATTCTGCTGTCATGATCTAAATGTAGATCAATGTTTACCATTACCTGTTGCTTGTGGTGATTTTACTTGTGATGCAGGTTATGAAGTTGTTGTTTTTGATGAAGGTACACTTAATGATGTTACTTGTGAACAAGAGGGAGTTGTGTGTGAATGTAGAGAGCTTCCACATTTAAAACTTGGAACAGTTGGTAAATATGCAAAATCTACTCTTTGGAATGGAAAACTTTTAGTTGTTGGCTACTCTCAACTTTATGGTGATTTAGTTGTTGGTGTTTATGAAAGTGAAGCATCAGAGGATGATGTTAAATGGTATTTTATTGATGGTATCCCCAATTCTGAAATAACTAATGGACCAACAGGACCAAGAGGTGGTGTTTCTGCTTTAGGTGATGATGTTGGACAATATACATCTGTTGCAGTTGATCAACTTAATAGAGTTCATGTTGCATATCAAGATAAAACAAATAGTGCACTTAAGTATGCTTTATTAGAGTGGAAAGTAGAGACACTCTCTTGGAGTAAAATAGTTTCAACTGTTGATTCTGAGGGAGATACAGGATACTATACAGCAGTATCTGTGGATTCAGAAAATATTCCATCTATTGCCTATACAGTTCGTGAGTATGAGAAATTGGGAGATTACTTTACAGCATTAAAAGTTGCAGTTGCTCAAAATAGTTCTCCAACAAATAGTGAGTGGGATATTGTTACTATTGATGAGAAGAATAGGGATGTTCCTTGTGATAACTCTTGTAGTGCAGGTAAATCCTGTTTATTTATTGAGGAGGATGTTGAGTCTTGTAGAACAAGCTTTAGATATCAAACATATAACTCTACAGATGTACCCAAAAATATTCCAGATAATTCAGTAACAGGAGTTACATCACAACTTATAATTCCAGCTGGAATTGTTGCATCTGAATTTAGAATCTCTTTATCAATCACACACACATATAGAGGAGATTTATCTGTTAAATTAATATCTCCTGATGGAAGAGATACTATTGTTTTTAACAGAACCCAAAATGATGAAGCAGCAAATGTTTTAATTCAAGATAAACTTATTCAAACATTCTCTGGAAAAGATGTTTCTGGGGTTTGGAATCTTTTTGTTAATGATTTAGCAGCACAAGATATAGGAGTTATAAACTCTTGGTCTATTCAGGTTGGAACATTATTAAACAACTCTCCATATTGTGGAGCCTCTTGTCAAACTATTACAACCGATTGTGCTGAGACTTGTGCAGAGGGAACTATTTGTTCTAATGGTATCTGTTTAGATGAAGCTAAAGAGCCTGCAGTTAAAAGATATTTAAGAACTATTGCTGACTTTACAGTCTCTCAAAGATACTCAAATGGTTCTATGAAAGCTATTCTTTATATGGATGGAATAGCGGGTGAATTAAGATTTGTAAGATTTAATACAACAACAAAAACAGCAATGGAACAACTGATATTTGCAGTTGGTAATAGTGGATATCGTCCTTCAATTAAAATAAAAGATGATGTTGTACATGTTACATATGTTGATGGTGGTGGTCAACTTAGATATCTCTCCTATGAGATTGGAGCAACATCTGTTCCATCTATGTTAGTTGATGATGGTTTAAGAGCAGAACTGTTTGAGATTCATCAAGTTGGTGGAGATAGTGCAATCCTTCCAACTACAAATGGAGTTGAGGTATACTATACAGACAATACAACTCAACAGATTTTAAAAAGAGTTTTAACAAATGGCTCTTGGGGAGCAATCTCTGAGTTTTACTCTATTTTTGATTCACAAAACAGTTATAGAGGTTCATTTGGATTTTTCCTTAATGTTTTCATGATGGGAAGTGATAAAGTTATTCCTAGCTTCTACTATAAACTTCAATCAGAATCTGGTGCAGAGGATATTCGTCCTGCTTCATCTGGTAAAATTAGAGTTATAAAAGAGTAAAACCCACTTCAAAAAAACATTGTAAATCATAATAATCAAAAATGTAATACCAATAGATATCTCTAAAATTTAAAAAATTTATCCTCTTTCCAATTAAAAGGATTCATTTTAATGTAATTGATAACTCTTTGATACTGATTATCATTGCGAATAATATGATCATGAAAACGGGTTTGCCATTGAAAATCAAATCCCAATCGATGTGCATGTTTGGAAACGGCTGATTTATACGAACCAATAATTGATGATACCGAATTTTTACCAATATTTTGAAATCTTTGTTGTCCAATTGTTTTATTCTGTTGTGGTGATTGTGGTGATTGTGGTGATTGTGGTGATTGTGGTGATTGTGGTGAT
>DYRY01000105.1:5863-9346 GCA_020718465.1 Anaeromyxobacter dehalogenans
TGGTGATTGTGGTGATTGTGGTGATTGTGGTGATTGTGGTGATTGTGGTGATTGTCGAAGAGACAGGGCATGCCCTGTCTCTTCGATATCATTGATATCATTGATATAATCAATATAATCGATATAATCGATATCATTGATATAATCGATATAATCGATATCATTGACGTTATCATTGACGATATCATTGATATAATCGACATTATCAACAATATTGACATCAACATTATCATTTGTAATCCCATCATTTTTGATTCCATTTAATATTAATATTCCATGGATATGATTTGGCATTACAATAAATGCACCTAATTCTGTGTTAATTGAATGATTTGGTATTTCGTGCCATAACATGTCAGCAATAATACCAATATTTGATAAAATCATTTTACCATTTTCTATTTCTCCGAAAAAATGTTTTCTATCTTTTGTGCAGATTGTAATAAAGTAGGCACCTGCCCAACGATAATCCCATTTTTGCAGACGTATTGATGATATGCGATATTTGTTTTGAAATTTATCCATAACCCGACCTCATTAACCATATTTAACAAAGAGATTATCTAAAAATTTATCTGTTTCACTTTTTATAAATCTCTCTAAGTTTTGTTAAAGCTATTTTATACTCACTGGAGTCTTTTGGATTTTCAATAAGAGTTTTAAAAAAAAGAGCTTCATCATTTTTACTATTTGTTAAATTTGAAAAGTTATTGGTTTGAGTGTTTTTAGATTTTATTGATAAAAAAACAATAGATACAATTAGTATTAATCCACCCCCAAAAAATATGTATACACGTTTTTCAAATAGATTAATTTGAGATGCTTTGTTTGAAACCTCCCTATTTTTTAAAAAAGGTTTAGTAAGTTCAATAAAAAACTCTTTTTTTGCCTCAAAAGAACCAATATTAGCAACTTTTATCGTTCCACTCTCTGTTTCTCTTATAAAAAATTGTAAATTTTTATCCTCTTTTACCACTATTTTCAAATTTGGAATAACAACTCTTAATTGATTAACAAAAAGGGGAAAAACTGTTTTAAATATAGAGTCTGATTTTAAAAAATAGCTAAATGTGTAAAAATTTTTACCAGGTTTAACAAAAACATTCAGATTAATCCCCTCTTTAATACTCTCTATTGAGTTTTCAGATAAATTAAATATAGGATTAATATTGCTAAATCCCTCTGGTAATTTGATAAAAAACCCAGAACTCTCCTGCGGAGTGTTTGGTGAGTAGGTAAAATCACCACTATTTTTAATCATAAAATCATTTGTAACTACAAAAACATCACTTTGAGAATCATATTCAACTATAATATCAAGTTGCTCTATATTTAAATTCTCCTTTTTATTTCCCAAATCATACACTTTTCCACTATATTTACCATTTTTGACTATATTAAATGGGATTCTTTCAACATAGTTTACCCCTTTGTAAGATATAACCAACTCATAAAAATCTATATTGGGATATAGTTTAACAGCATCAAAATATAGAGTGTTATCTTTATATTTTGCCTCAAATGTTTTTATGATAAACTGCTCCTTTACTGCCGAAAGGGTAGAGTAGAGTGGTGCAGTTAAATCTCTATCTATCTCCACAATAAAGTTTTTCTCTTCAAAGTGCTCTGGTAATGAGTGTGGCATCTGTTGAGTAAATATCAGAAAAAATGATAATACATTTAAAAAATATAACAACGCTCCCCCTAGAACTCATCTTTATCAAGTGGTTTTTTTATCTCATCTTGAAATATTTTTGCAAGTTCAAAAAGTTGCTCCTCTGATAAAGAGGCTCCAAACTTCTCTTTTAGATGTTTTTTTAAATACTCATCAACTTTTTTCTCTGAAGAGGCAAGTGTTATCTCTTGATATATTTTTGAGAAGTTTATCTTTTCAAATTTTCTTTTCTCTTCACTCTCAATTTGAATGATATTTCCATGAAATGGTTTTACTGGTTCTGAAAGTGAAAAACGTTCAACTTGATTAACAAGAGCATAGGAGGCGTTGATACCAAGATGAGTGTGTATTCTAAATGCAAAATCTCTTAATGTTGCATTTGCAGGAAGATGAAAATAGTCCCCTTTAGGAGTATATAAAGTTACTGGTTTTAAAAAGTCAACACGAAGTCTTTCATAAGAACCAACGGTTTGTGACTCTGTTATAATATTCTCCTCAACCGATTTTAGAGTTTTAATCCAATCTCTAATATTTCTTCTTTTTTCATATTCACTTAATTTATTTTTTGTGGTTAAATTAAGCTGAAACATTATATTGTTTTTATTGCTAAATAGATTTATTCTCATTGCTGGAAGAGGGCGAATATAGGCCTGTGAGTAGTGAAAATTTAGGCTATATTTAAAAGCATCATTTTGAATTAGATAGTGGCGACTAAATTTTTTCTTATTATCTACCAATGGTTGGTGTATTAAATCAACCATTAACTCATATAGTCTTTTCTCTGTATCCAATTTGATTTTAATACTTTCCTCTTTTGTCATTGCTTGATACTCCTCTTCTGTTGGCTCATCTGCAACAACTATAATATCATAAATTGCATAGTTAACCCCAGAGAAGTTTGTTTTTGTTAAATGAAGTCTATATGGTGTTCTAGCTTTTGGAATAACAGTTACTTTATCACCATAACTTTTTGTTTTTAAAAAAGATTTTATTGACTCAACCTCTTTATTGATTTTATAATCATTCTCTTTAATATAAAGCTCTCTATTTTTATGAATCTCTGGATACATAAATTGAAAAGCAATTGACTCCATCTCATAAACATACTCAAGTGGTATAGATTGAACCATGTAAAATAATGGGATATATATATCAAAAGTCTCTTTTGCTATAGTGTATTGTTGATACTCACTTCCATGATAATGAAGAGTTTGCATATTGTGATATCTATCAAAAAATTTAATTAAAAACAGATTCTCTAATATGTTTAGTTTAGTTGCAGCTAAAAGATGTTTCATGAAATCTTTAACATAGTTCATTCTTTTATAAACATATTTTTCTTGATCGTTTTTTAACTCTTTATATCTTTTAGCAATATTTTCAGAGGAGATATTAGATAAATTCTCAACAATATCGGAGACTTTTTTTCCAAAATGTATTTTAAGATAATCTTTTGTTATTGGTTCTGTTAAAGTTTCATCTTTTTGCATACTTTTAACACAATCCTCAACAATATCATGAAGAAGTGCTGCTGATAAAATCTCAATATCAGTAACACCAAGCTCAAAAATCTGTTTTGTAACATCATAAACATGATTATACATCGTTTTTCCTGCCTCTTTTCTTTTTAAAACAGACATATAACGATATGCTAATTGATTAGCCTTTTTTAAAAGCTCATTTTCATTGATGTAGTTATTAAATTGTTGTGATGTTTGACCCATGCTCTACTCCAAAAAAAGGAGAATAATATCATCTGATATTCTACCTTTTTTTAGAAAAAATAAAAGAGAAAAATGAGATTTTTT
>DYRY01000106.1:0-2170 GCA_020718465.1 Anaeromyxobacter dehalogenans
GAATGGTGAGAATAAAGAGCTTGTTGATGAAGTTATCAAAATTGCAACACAGTTTGGAATTGTAACTCCATATACATCATATCTTGTTGTTGAGAAGGAATCTGATTTAACTGTTAGACCTAATCCAAGACTACGACCAATTTTTAATAGAAAAGGAGGTTTGGATGATTTTGCAGCAAATGAGAGCTCATTTGGTTCTGGTGGTGCTGCTGGAAGAGCACAAGGAACAAAATCTTTAGAGATGAAAGCAGAGAGTGGAAAAGATGCAGTTTCAACATCTGTTGCTCTTAATAAAATGAAAAAAAGTGATAAAGCAGAGTCAACAGAGGATAAAAAAATTGTAGGCTCTAAAACATTTCTTTTAAGAAGTGGAGTTTGGATTGATACAGCAACAATAGATGCTAAAGCTAAGAAAACTGTAACAGTTAAATATCTCTCATCAAACTATATGAAACTTTTAAAAAATGCAACATTGAAAAAATATCTAACACTTGGTGAAAATATTGATATTCTTTTTAATGGAATAAAAGTTGAAATTCGTTCTGAAACAAAAGAGTCTGATATTCCTAATGAGCTTTTAAAATAGATAAAAGGTAAATCCTTCTAACTTAAAATCATTACAATAGTTGATTAATACACAGGTAATAGTGAAATGACTTTTTTAATTTCCTCTGTGGGTAAAAAAACAAAGTAATAGCAATTTAAATATCTGTTTATACAATAAAAATAGAGTTGTTATCTTTTTTTAATAATAAAAAATATAACATGTAGAATTAGTTTTTTAAAATGGTATAACAAAGCCTTTTTATAAAGTAAAAATCTCTTTTTATTATAAAAATATACCGTCACTACAGAAAAATCTGCCTTTTCTTTTCTGTTGGAGTTGTAGTTATATTATTAACACCTAAAATACAATTAAACTAAATGTAGAATCAACATTTCCAATGAGTAATGTTAATGGACACTCGACAAAACATCTTAAAACATCAATGATGTGGGATATGGCAAAGGGAAAAGAGGCTATAACATCAAAGTTGACTTCTCTGGAACTAATTTAGAGGGAGCTCTTTTTACAGATGCTTTTCTTGATGGTGCAAACTTCTTAAATTGTGACTGTATCAATTCCGATTTTACTGCTTCCGATAGAACTAATAGTCGTTTTCCTGGTGCTAAACTTGTGAATATTATTTTTTAGAGTTTCCCATTTTATCACCATCAACAACAAGAACACAGTTTTTACAATCTCTTCTTTTCTGATGTAAAATCTCATCAATATATGCAAAATAGTTTTTAATATCATTGGAGGTTTTCCAAGAGGTAACATTAAGTGTCATTGTGATAAAAATCTCTTCATCATTTTTACATTTAAATGGAGTAGAGGCAATTGTTTTTCTAATTCTCTCTGAAACAACAATTCCATTTGTTATTGATGTCTCTGGAAGAAGAATGAGAAAAGCATTACCATTCCAAGAGGCAATGTGGTCATGAAGTCGTAAAAATGATCGTAAAATTTTTCCAACCTCAAAAAGAACAGATTCACTACACTCATAACTATTTTTTTCAATTATTGTATGAAAATGGTCTATGTATGATAGAATTAAAACAAAGCATCTACCATTTCTTTCACATCTACTTTGCTCATTTTGAATAATATCAATCATCTCATGCTGATTTGTTAAACCTGTTATAATATCTATTTTACTTATTTCATCAAGTTTTCTGGATACATCAACATGTTTTTTCATATACTGATTTAACATTCTTTGAGATAATCGAAGGGCTTCATCAAAATGGCTAAAGGCCTGTTGAAAACACTCAAGGGCAAAATAGATTTTACCTATCTCTTGAAGAGTGTGAATCTCTTCTGCAAAATCCCCTCTATCACGTGCCTCTTTTAAATGATTTTCTTCATCTTTTAACATTAATTCAAGTGGTTTTAGTGAAGTCATAAAATATACCTAAAACATAACAATATGACTCTATCATATTTTTTATCTATTTTCAAACAATAGAGTTATTTATATAAACATATATATATCAATTTACTACAAAAATATCTAAATTTCAAAAAGATCTAACTTTATTTGCAAAAAAAACATATTTATTTTGATAATAAAAATAAAATATTAAAAATAAAATAAAATATTAAAAATGTAAAAAACAGAAACAA
>DYRY01000106.1:2270-9298 GCA_020718465.1 Anaeromyxobacter dehalogenans
AAAATAAAATATTAAAAATAAAATAAAATATTAAAAATGTAAAAAACAGAAACAACTAATAAAAATTTTACTTAAAAATATTTAATATCATATAAAATCTATTAAAAGTTAAATAATTTTCACATAAACCCCCTAATTTTACTGGAACTATTTTTGCTTTAATAATTTTGTATGTTTGTTAGTTTAATCTAATCCTATGGAGGTTTTATGTTTTTACAAACTTTAAATCCAGTTGAAAAAAGGGCTTTAGTTGATGTTGCAATATATATTGCAAATTTAGAGTCAAAAAAAGATTTCAAAAGAAACCCTTTTTTAATTATTGATTACTATAAACAACAGATGGATATCCCTTTATATGATGGTGGAGAGCTATTTATTAATGAAGCAATTGCCTATTTTGATAGTGAAAAAAGTAAAAAAGTTGCATTTATGGCTTTATCTTTAATGATTTATACAGAAGGAATATTCTCAATAAATATGTGGAGTGTGTTAAGAATTCTTGGTGATAGATGGTCAATTCCAATAGAGAAACAGAATGATGTTTTTGAAAATGTTAAAAACTACTACAATAGTTATAAATTTGGTCTAAATTTTGTTTTTGATATATAAAAAGTCTCTATTTGGTTGCACAACATCTAAATAAAGATTCTCATGAGATTATCCTAAAAAATTGAATTTTTTATATTTTACAAAAAACTACATAAAAAATATAACTGTTAAATTTATATTATATTAATTAGTTTTTTCAATTGTTTTCTATTTTTATTAAAAACAAAAAATATGATATGTGTAATTTAGGTTTTAAAATGTTATTAGATTACTCAATAACTTCTGAACAGCGTGGGCATAAATCAGGATGATTCTCTAATGTTCCAAGTTTTGTTGAGTATGTCCAACATCTTTCACATTTTCCACCATCTGCTTTTCCAACTTTTACAAAAAGATCTTTTACATCTGTTTCAACAAAATCATCCCCTTTTGAATCAACAACTTTAAATTGAGACACAATAAAGTATGAGGCAATTTCAAAGTCAAAATCACGATAAACAGAGCCTGTTTCATTAAAAACTGAAAAGTCATATTTAGAATTTGAAAAAAGCTCAACTTTTGCATCAAGATTTTGACCAATTATTTTATCTCTTCTTGCTTTCTCAAGCTCTTTCTGAATTGCATCTCTAATTTCAGAGAAACTATCAATCTGTTTCATAAGATTATTATCAATCCAATCTTTATGAATTTCTGGAAAACCTGCAAGAAAAACAGACTCTTTTTTATCTTTATAGTTTGGAGTTTCTCCATAAATCTCCTCTGCTGTAAAGCTTAAAATAGGGGCTAAAACTCTTGAAAGAGTATCCACAATGTAAAATAAAACAGTTTGAATAGATCTTCTTCTTGCACCATCCACTCTATCTGCATAAAGGGGATCTTTTATAATTGAGAAGTAGAATGCACTTAAATCAGCAGCACATAACTCATTCAAATAGTAGTAAATCATATGAAATTCATAGTTTTCATAAGCTTTTAACACTCTATCTGTGAAGAGAGAGAGTTTTGAAAGAGTCCATCTATCAAGAAAATGTAACTCACTGTAAGGAGTTAATTCAACATCATTAGACTCTAAATTGAAATCATATAGATTACTTAAAGCATAACGAGCTGTATTTCTAAATTTTCTATATGACTCCTGAATTCTTGTGATAATTGTTGGCCCAAAGCGGGTATCATTTCTATAATCTTCAGAAGCAACCCACAAACGTAAAATCTCAACACCATTTTTATTAATAAAAACTGCTGGTGCTTCAAAGTTTTTAAGTTTTTTAGAGAGTTTTTTACCATCATCAGCCATTACAAATCCATGAGTTAAAACTTTTTTATATGGAGCTTTATCTCTTGTTATTACTGATGTTAATAGTGATGAGTGAAACCATCCTCTATGTTGGTCTGAACCCTCTAAATAAAGATCAACTGGAAGTTCAACACCTTGCATTTTCTCCATAACAGCAGCATAAGATACACCAGAATCAAACCATACATCAAGAATATCACTCTCTTTTCTAAACTCTTTTGAACCACATTTTGAACATTTATAACCATCTTCCATAAAGAAAGATGCCTCATGATTATGCCATGCCTCAATACCCTCATTCTCAAAAGCATCTGCAACTTTAGAGATAAATTTAGGTTCAACAACCTCTAGACCACACTCTTGACAATAGAAAACAGGAATTGGAATTCCCCATAATCTTTGACGAGATATACACCAATCAGGACGATTCTCAATCATTCCATTAATTCTATCTTCACCCCATTTTGGAATCCACTCAACTTTTTTAATCTCTTTTAAAGCTTTTTCACGAAGAGCAAATTCAGAATCCATTGGAATAAACCACTGCTCTGTTGCTCTAAAAATAATTGGATTACTACATCTCCAGCAGTGTGGATAGGAGTGTTTTACTCTTTTTCCTTTTTCATTTAGTAAAACTCCCATCTCTGCCATTTTATCTTCAATTAATTTATTTGCCTCTTTAATTGAAACCCCCTGCATTTCTGGAAAATCCTCTGTATATTTTCCATATTGATCTACAGGATTAAAAACATCAAGTCCATATTGAAGACCAATAATATAGTCATCCATACCATGACCAGGTGCAGTATGAACACAACCTGTTCCAGCCTCAAGAGTTACATGTGTTCCATTCATAATTAAAGATTTTCTATCAATAAATGGATGGTCACAAGTTTCTCTATCAAGCTCTTTTCCTTTGAATTGGTGAAGAATTTTATAATCACCTAAATCAATATCTTTACCAACAGATTCAAGTAGATCTTTTGCAAAAACAAGAAGTTTTCCTTTGCTTTCAATAACAACATACTCATAATCAGGATGAAGAGATATTCCCAAGTTAGCAGGAAGAGTCCAAGGGGTTGTTGTCCAGATAACAATATAAACATCTCTTCCATCTAATTCAGGAAAACTATAGTTTAATTTGAAAGTTACATAAACAGAGAAAGATGTATGATCATCATACTCTATTTCAGCCTCTGCCAAAGCAGTAACACAACTAGGACACCAGTGAACAGGTTTTTTACCTTTATATAAAACTTTTTTTTCTGCTATTTTTCCAAACTCTCTAATAATTTGAGCCTCATAGCTAAAATCCATTGTGTGATATCTATAATCCCAATTAGAGAAAACCCCAAGTCTTTTAAATTGCTCTTTTTGGTTGCTAATCTGTTCAGTTGCATAAAGTCGACACTCTTTTAAAATCTCTGCTTTGCTCATGTCCCTTTTTGCTTTTCCGATTTTTTTATCAACCTGAAGCTCAATAGGAAGTCCATGACAGTCCCAACCCATAATAATTTTAGTCTCATTACCAGACATATTTTTATATTTTAAAACAATATCTTTAAGAACTTTGTTTAAAATATGACCATAGTGAATATCACCATTAGCATAAGGTGGACCATCATGAAAAAGGAATGGATTTTTTCCACTATTTTGTTTAACTAACTTTTCATAAATCTGATTTTCATCCCAAAATACAAGTTTTTTTGGTTCATTTTCGGGTAAATTTGCTTTCATGGCAAATTTTGTTTGTGGTAGATTCAAAGTATCTTTATAATCCATCTGCAATCCTTACAAAAAACGTAGTATTATATTATTTTTATATAATTGAGTCAATTCTTTATTTTTAAATCTCAAATTATCTGTATATAAAATTTTGACATAAAACTTATAAAAAAAAGTTTTTAGAAAACCCCTGCTTTATATCAAACAGTTCATAAAACTGACTTTCTGATATTTTTCCACCACTAAAAAAAAGTGAGCCATTTTTTATTGCAGTAGTAGATTTGGAGTAATTTATCAACTCAAAACTATGTGAAACAACAATAATTTTCTGATTAGGAGTGATATATTGTGTAATTTTTTCACTCATTTCATATCTTGCAGAGATGTCAAGTGCTGAAAATGGTTCATCCATAATAATATACTCTCTTTCAAGTAAAAAAAGGGATGCTAAAACAATTCTCTGTCTCTCCCCAGAAGATAAACTGTTAATATATCTATACAAAAATGGTTTTAGTTCAAAAAAATCAACTAATTTTTCAACATTTTCATCAAACTCTAAAACTCCTGTTTTAAGATAACGATTCAAAAGTAAAAACTGTTTAACAGTAACTTCATGAAATGGAGTATCATAATTTCCTGAAAAAACTACTCTTTTGTAAAATTGAGTCTCATTTAAATTTGATAAATCTGTTTTTTCATTTCTTTTTGATGTTGGTTTTTCATCTGTATCAATCAGAATTTTACCTGATGTTGCTTTTTTTTGTTTGGCTAAAAGAGATAAAAGAGTTGATTTTCCTGCTCCATTTGGACCAATAATAAGATGTATTCCTGATTCTGAAAAAGATAAATTGATATTGTTTAAAATAGTTTTATCAGAAATTTTATATGTTAAATTAACACAATCCATAAAATCCTATTTAGTTTTTAAAAGTAAAAAGAGTCTTACTCAAATTTGAAAAAATTAAAAAATATCTAAAGAAAAAATAGATATTAATTAACTATCTGTAACGTTTTCTAATAGTAAATATAGATAACAAAGCTATAAACAGAAAAGCTAAAATTGAATTACTATTTGATGTTTCAAATGAGCAACCACCACTAGATTTTTTTGCAGTAGAGGTTTTTTCATAACAATATCCATTATCACAATACTCACCACTTTCACAAGTTAAACCATATTGATAACCAGAACCATCCTCTTTACAAACAATAATATTACTCTCTTCACATGCTCTAATAAAAGGAACACATCTTCCATTTTCAAGATATTTTGGCATACAGTTTCCATTTATACAAAGCTCCTCTTCAGAACAAACTTTTGTTGTTTGATAACGCATACAAGAACCAATATCTTGGCAACTTTGAGCCTCACTTCTACTACATCTCTTCTCACCAGATATACACTCATCTTTGCAAGTTATATTAATACACTCCCCTAAACGACATTGACCTTCACAATCTTCACTTTCATACCATTTATAACAAAGTGCATCCCCTTTTACAGCACAAATTATCACACTATCACCTTCACACTTTTTAGAACCAGCGGAGCATTCACTTGTACAATTTGGTTCTCTACATCCATCAAGAGTGCAAATATCAAAAAGATTACATGTCTCAATTGCTCCCCAATCTAAACACTCATCACTATCAAACTCACCACACTCTAAAAGAGTATCGCCATAACATAGTTTCTCTCCACTTTCACACTCATCTTCACAGGAGCCACTATTTACACAAACAGCAGATTGACAAGTTTCACCTTCTCCACAAACAGAGAAAAGTCTCCAAGTTTTACACCCATTAGACTCCTCACAAATCTCAACATTTGAGTTTTGACATCTTTTTTGATTTAACTCACACTCATCAACACATGATTGAGGATTTACCTGAATTGATATCTCTACCTCTGCACCTGTTATAGGAACTCCTGTTTGATGAACTCCTATTGCCTGAATTTTTCTAACACCAAGAGATGAAAAACTATACTCTATCTCATAGTTATTTGATGAGTTATCTGATTCACCAAGAAGAAATTGTCTCTCTGCATAGTATCGAACAGCATAAATATCACCAGTTTTTAAAACAGAGAATTTAACAGGATTCTCAACATCTGATTGAGATGGAGTGATAAAAGATAGAGATCCAGAACCAAGCTCCATTGGGGTAAATTGAATCTCTTCAACTGCACTTGGAATTGCAATACCACTACTATCAAATCCTTGAACTTTTACAGTTCTCATTCTATTTATTCCACTGTATGAATACTCAAAACGGAAACTGTTTAAGGCATTATTAGATTCTCCAAGAAAGTAATTACTCTCTGCATAATATTTAACAGAGGCAATATCACCAGTTACTGCAGATTCAAAGATAACAGGATTATCAGATGTTGAACCATTTGTTGGTGAGATAAATCTTACTGTTCCTGTTGCAGTTGTGCTATTGGGATTATTATGAGCATAAGTAAGAGAATCGTTTATTGTTTGGTTGTTAACTATATAAGCCTGAAATTTACCAGAGGAGGTACTTTTAATAAAAGCAAATGGATTTGTTGTTGTTACTCCAAGAAAAACATCAATATGATTTCCAATTATTGCACTACCAGTATCGGCTGCAAAAAAGTAACCATCATGTGTTGCAGTTCTGCCATCTGGAAGTATTAATCTTGTTCCACGTGCATCAGGAATATATAAAACAGAGCCATAAGGAATAACTGTTGGGTCAACTGCAATTGAGCGAAAAGGTAAAACATAATATCTTGCACCACGACCAAATGGTCCATCAGATAAAACAAATTTATTTTTTTCAACTGTAAATGTTGCTGGATTATACCATGTTGAGCAATCTGGTTTGTAGGCATCAGTTTTTCCTGCATGACCAAACATTTTACGTTGACCATTAATAAGTAGAACATTTACAGAACCCTGCATTGCAGACCTACACCAATCATGACGAGTTAATTTTACACCAAGAGAGTTTCCATTAATATCTCTTAATAAAACAGAATCTGATGTTCCTTCTGCAGCCTCCGATGTCTGATGAAGGTAGTACCAAGTTGCCCATAATCTTATTGGATTTGATGTATCTGTTGAGGCTGGAAATGAGAAATCTGATGTTGGATAGAACTTCTCTATAACATATTGCTCTCCAAGGGGAATATCAACATATCTCTCTTGCAAATCAATTATGTTTAAGTCAAAATCAAGAAGCTCAACTCTCTCATTTAGTGGTCTTAGTGCAAAAATTGTTATTGTTGCTAAGAACAAAAGAAACAGAAGTTTTTTCATAACTATATCTCTCAAAAAAATAGTAATTTTATTATTTTTTACACTACAAATATGTAATGCAAGTGGTCTATTTTTTAAAAATCAAAAATTAAATATTTATATTTTGTAAAAAACAAAACAAAGTTTATTTATCTTTTTATTTTACAAAAAATAAAAAAGATTATTTA
>DYRY01000011.1:0-3971 GCA_020718465.1 Anaeromyxobacter dehalogenans
TCTCTCTAAATAAAATTGGATTATAAAAGTTTTAAATTAAAATTGCAAATTAAATGTAACTACTTGGAGGTATACTGCTATTTTTACTATTTTTATTACCTTTTGATAATAAATCTTCTAATTCTTTTATCCTTGTCTTTAGTTGCTCTATCTCTTTTGCTTGTCTTTCTATTATTTGTAGTAATTCTATAACATTCACTTCCATAGAAGCATCTGCTAATGCTACTGCAACAAAATGATCCATAGCTTTTTTACACTGTTCTTCTTTACTTGGTTTTGAACAAGCAGATAAGATAATTACAACACTTAAAACTGAAAACAAAAATAAACTTTTCATAAGTTATCCCAAAAAAAACCGGTATTATCATATAAAAAGAATAAAAGCAAATATTTTTTTAATACTAATATTAATATTTTTAGGATTTTTTATTCTATTGACACAGTTAGAGTTTTCCAATCCATCCCACCACGATTATCTTGAGCAATGATATAGATTTTATAGCTACCATCATCTTTAGGTGGAGTGAATGAGTTTTCATCAAAATCTGCAAGAGTTTCACCTCTTTTTTGATTAGTATAAAAATACTCAATTGACCCTTTTGTTGATATCCAAGAGAAAGTTATTTTCTCATCAACCTCTTCATTATTATAATCTAACTCTTTTTCAAAAGCACTATCTAAAACAGAGGCTTTAAATCTAACTTTTCCTGTAAGTTTCGAAATAGTAGAGCCCTCTATTTTAACATCATCCATATAGATATCAGCTAAAATAGGATTACTATTCTTTTCAATCTCTGATGAAACAACTTTAACCCTTTTAAGTGAAATAAGAAATTTTTCAGGATCAAAGCCTGTTGAGTTCATTGCAAGATTAATGCAGTTGTCCATTGTATCTTCACAAAGAATCAAAACAATATATAGAAGCTTCTCCTCTTTACCAAATGCAGTTAAAGAGTCCTCTGGAACTCTAAATTTATGGCTCTCAGTATCCAATCCAGGGGTTCCAATTAATCCTCCACCCTCAAAATTCATACAGGAGAGAAAACTTCCATTGCCACCATCAACAGCCTCTGGGTCACAAACCAACCAAACAGGATGATACTCTCCATTATAATCCTCTGGTGCTGTTATTAGTGATGTTAGTGTTACCTCTTCACCTGGAGATACCCAAGGTTTGTCTGCTTTTATGCCTAAAACTCTTAACTTATTAACCTCAACAGGAGAGGTCATCTCTGGCCCACAACTATAAAAAAGTGTTGCCACTAATAGAATCGATAGTATATATTTTTTCATTACCATGCCCCTTTTATACCAATTGATGGAAAAATAGGTAACCCCTCAACTTTTTGACTCTCACTATAATCATAATTATAGTCAACTCCCTCCTGATTTTTATAGTAGGTAACATTCTGAATATCAAGATAGGCTGTTAGTGTCCACAACTTAAACTGCCAAGTTTTATCAACTCTTATATCAAGTTGAAAAAATGGCTCATTTCTTTCAGATAGTGGTTTACCATAAAGTGGTGTATATGTTGCATTATCAGAATCAAATATAGAACTAGTAATAGGGGTTTTTGGTGAGCCAGTAACATATCTTAATCTTGCTCCAAACTCAAACCCATAAGGCAATTTATATGAACCTAAAATTGTCAAAATATGTGTTTGGTCAAATCTAAATAGTTCCCAATCTTCCCATGGATGCTCTTTTCTTTCTGATTTCATAAGTGTATATGATATCCATCCAAAAAATCTTTTAGATAGATTATGACGGATAAATATCTCCATACCATATGCACGACCTTCTCCATCATTATTCACCATCTCACTTGTAACTTCACCATCAATAACCACCTTCTCATCACTTGATACTATAAGATCTCTTTGATCATTATAGAAGAACTCAAGTGATGTTGTTATATCGTCATTAACTCTATACTCTGCACCAAGTGAGTACTGAATACTATATTGAGCTTTTGTGTTTGGGTTTCCAACAAAACTGTCGGTTTGCTCTATAGAAGCAGGCATATGAAAAACACCATTAGAGGCTTTTAGTAACCAATCATCAGATATAGTATAAAATATAGCTAATCGAGGGTCTACAGTTAGCTCATTTGAGTTTTGAAAATAGTCAAATCTAACTCCAGGAACTGCTTTAAATTTACCAAAAGTTCCAACTGCTTCAATATATATTGCTGGATAACTTGTAGACCCTTCTTCAATTTGTCTCTGTTTTTCATAAGAACCAATTGGTTCAAATTCAGCAGAGTTTTGTTCTGCACTAGAGAATGTTGGAGCTAATACATCTGCTTTATAGAATTGAGAAAAAGAGTCAATACCAAAATTAAATGTTAGATTGGAGTTAAGTTTATACTCAAGATTCTCTCTTATTAGAACTGTCCAACTTGATATATTAAATTGAACTAAATCTCCTAAAAATATATCATTTGAGGCATATTGTAATCCTATAGAGAGATCTGAAACAAGGTTTTTAGAGAATTTGTGTTCCCAAGAGGTTTTTATTGTAGAGAAGTAAGTTGTAAAACCAAAAGAGCCCACTATATTTGGGTCTCCTGTTGGTTTTCCTAGGAATAACTCAAAGTTATCATGGCTTCCATAAAGAGCAAAAGTTATTTTATCTTTTTTAGTGATTTGGTTATTATACTGCAACTGCCAATCATAATATACAGGAAGTGCAATAATTATATTAGAAACATCATCTGGAAGAAGAGCAGGAAGAACAGTATCAATATAACTTCTTCTGAATGCAATAGCAATACCAGAGTCATCATCAATTGGAATTTCAAACATTGCAGAGGTATCAATAAGGTCTATATCAACAAAACCATGAATATTTTTATTATCTTTTTTAGTGATTACATCTCTTGTTTTAACATCAATAATACCACCAAGAGAGCGACCATATTTAGCAGAGTAACCACCAGGATAGTATGAAACATCTTGAAGTAATTCAGAGTTATAAACAGATGTTAAACCACCAAAATGGAAAAGAAGTGGAACTCTGAATCCATCAATAAAAACTTCACTCTCTCTATTAGAGCTACCACGAATAATAACTTGACCAGACAATCCACCAGCTCTTGAAACACCTGGAAGATTTTGAACAACTTTTATAGCATCACCACTAGTTCCAGGTACTTTTAAAAGCTCTTGAACCTGAATAGTCTGTTTGGTTACCTCTTTTCTAGCCTTTTTTGAAACAACAGTTAACTCATAAGGGTTGATATCATCTTTTGGAATATAGATTGTCATAACAACAAGGCTACCTTTTTTAACCTCCTCTTTACTTTCAAACCGGAGAAAGTTATCTTTTTCAGGAACAAGAATTGTATATTTACCATCTTTTAAGTTTTTAAAAAGAAATGAGCCTTTATTATCTGTTATTGTTTCGGAGCTATTTTTATCTTTATCAACTGCATATACAAGTGCATTTGATATAGGTTCTCTACTACCATAAGCATAAAGAGTACCTTTTACAGAATCATATTCAGCTGTCTCAACAATTAAAGATTCATCTTTTTTAGCTTTTTCAATCTCATCTTGAGTTGCTTTCTCTTCATCTTTTATAACAAAATTATATTGATAAGTTATTCTAACTGGAACAGGTTTATCCTGATACTCTGCTGGAGAGAACTCAAACTGTTTTACTGCTTCAAGAGCAGGTTCATTAAACTGTTCATTTGTAGTTTGAATAACACCAACATTAATAATTTTACCACCCTCATCTAAATCAATAAATAGAAGAACAGCTCCTTCAACTTGCTGTTTTTTTAGCTCTATTGGATAGTTAGCCTCAATAAATTTTTTAAGCTCTGGAAATTTTGAAAGTGTTGGAGCCTCTTCAGTTTTATTTTCCTCTTTATTAGCATCGATTGTTGTTTCAACTGCTTTCTCATTTTTTGTAGAGGTAGTTTGTTGGCTGTTTTGTAAATCATTTGTAGTTTCTGTTTT
>DYRY01000011.1:4071-32342 GCA_020718465.1 Anaeromyxobacter dehalogenans
GTATCAGTTACATTATCAATTTCAATTTTCTCTTTTTTATAGGCAGAGTTCTCTTTAAGTGAATCTATTTTAATTGGTTCACTTTCACCAAAATTATAGGTAAAGTTAACTCTTATTGATATTGGCATGTCTTTATATTTTGCAGGAGAGAATTTAAGTTTTCTGAAATTTTTATTTAGAGCTTTTTCCCACTCTTGTCCAGAGCTTTTAAAAAAACCATACTTCTCTATTTTGCCATCTTTCGATAGCTCAACAAAAGCTTTAACAAAGCCTTTTTCAACCTCTTTTCCTTTTGGGAACTCAAAGGCTACTCCACTATCAATTTTTGGTTCTTGAGACAACTCAACACCAAAAATAAGTGAACTAGTTAATAAAAATAGTATAAAAAGGGACACTTTCAATGAACACTCCTTAATTCCTAAACAAAATAAAGGTAAACGTTTTATATGATTTTGTCAATAGTTTTCAATATTTAATAATAAAAAACTCCCAACAACTATCTATAACACCAGAAAACTAAAAAAGTATCACTAAAAACCAAGAGTTTATTAATATTTTCTTAAAAAATTAATAATTTTAAGAAAAAACAACCCAAAAAACTAAATAATATAGTGAAAAGTGATTTTATTTTTGCTTTTTAATATTTTTAAGATTTATTTTATAACAACTTAATGTGTTTAACATAAGAGAAGCAATAGTCATAGGTCCAACACCACCAGGAACAGGAGTGATAAACTCTGCATGTTCAGATGCCTCCTCAAAATCAACATCACCAACAAAACCACCATCATACTCATTCATACCAACATCAATAACTGTTGCCCCATCTTTAATCCAAGAGCCTTTTACAAAAAGGGCTTTACCAACAGCTGATATAACAATATCTGCATTTTTTACAATTGATTTTAATCCATCTGTTTTTGAGTGACAAATTGTTACTGTTGCATCTTTTTGTAATAATAGATGTGCAACAGGTTTTCCAACAATATTAGAACGACCAATTACAACCGCATTTTTACCTGAAATAGGAATATCATAAGCCTCAAAAAGCATCATAATTCCCTTTGGTGTACAGGGTTGAATTGATTCTCTTCCTAGAAATAGATTTCCTGTATTAAGTGGATGAAAACCATCAACATCCTTCTCTGGAGATATTTCTCGAAGTATATTTGCCTCTTTTATATGTTTTGGTAGTGGAAGTTGAATAAGAATTGCATCTATTTCAGAATCATCATTTAGAAACTTTATTACATCCAAAAGCTCTTTCTCTTTCGATTTAGAGGGAAGACGATATTCATGACTATCAATTTTTGCATTTTTACAAGCTCTTATTTTATTTCTAACATAAACAGCAGAGGCAGGATCATCACCAACCATTACAACAGCTAAAGAGGGAGCCCTAAATCCCTTCTCTAAATATGTTATTACATCAAGGGCAACCTCCTCTATCACTCTTTTACTTAGAGATTTTCCATCCAAAATAGTTGTCATTAACCCCTCCAAATTATCAAGGTAAATATTTAACACTTTTTTATTAAATATTCAAATGTTTTTAAGCTTTAATGTTATCTTTATAAAAAATATTGAATCTGTTTTATTATTTGTAAAATTTATTTTTTAGGGTATTTAATTTTAAAGTATGGAGTTGACTCTAAAAATAGTTTTGTGTAGCTATTTTGCGGATTATCAAATATAGATTTTTTATCACCATGTTCAACAATTTCACTATCTTTAAATAAAAAAATATACTCTCCATATCTATCTGCAAAAGAGAGATCATGTGTAACAAAAATAGGTGTCATTTTCTCTATTTTAACTTTTTCTAAAATTAAATTAATAAAAAATCGCTCTATCTCTGAATCAAAACCTCTAAAAGAGTGAATAAACATTGATATATTTGGTGAAAGTAAGAGTGTTATTAAAAACATTAATTTTTTAAGATCTAATTCCTCCATTTTATATGGATATTGAGATAATATTTTTTTTGTAAAGCCAATTTTTTCTAAAAATGGAATAATCTCTTTTTTTGTTTTTTTAAGTAAATTATGAGATGATAATATATCCTCAATCTGTTTTCCGACCTCCGTATATGGATGAAATCTCATCTCTGGAGACAAAATAGATATCTCACTCCCAGCTATTTTTCTATACTCATTTTCAGATAAGGAGAGTATACTCTCCTCTTTATAAAAAATATCTCCGGATACTACTCTATATTTTGATGATAGATTAGATGCTATAGCATTACAAAGCACTGTTTTTCCACTTCCCATCTCTCCTAAAAAAATATAAGATACCCCCTCTAAAAGTTCCATTGATAGATTCTTGATATATTTAATCCCTTTTGACTCAATAGTTAATGATTTAACAGATAAAATTTGTTTACTCAATGATAATCCTTAAAATATCAAACAATAGAGGTTTTATTTATTTCAATGCTCTTTAAAACATCAGATGTTTGTAACATTTATTATTGATTAAATCTACTATTTTTGAGCGAATATTGACTGTTTTTTTTTAGATACTATAATCAACTATAATGCTTTTTAAAACATCAATAAACTCCTCTTTTGTTTTTTTATCCTCTGTAAAAGCTTTATACTCTTTATCAAGAGTTTTATCAATAACTCTTAAATCTTTTTTGGAAACTCCATTATTCATATAAATTTCACGAAATTTTACCAAAAGCTCTTTCTGTTTTGCTTCATCACTGCTCTCATTGAATATTACAACAATATCCATAAGAACCCCCATTTTATCCCCTTTTTTTGTATGGATTTGATAGAGATACTCATAATATTTTATTTTTTCTGGAGCAATAGGTAGATATATCTCATTATACTTTTCTGCTTCTGGAAACCTATCCTCTACAATGGCTTTTTCAATTATATCCTCAATAACATCTAAATAACCAGCATAATCAATTGTGGGCCATTGGATGTTTAAAAAAACAACATCTATATCAAAATTGATAAGGTTATTTTTATATTCAAAATTGTTTATTGATGATACAAAAAAATTACAACTCCCTTTAAAATCATCACTTCCCTTTGCTTTTAAAGCACCATCTTTAAAAAAACTCTCAACTCTACTAATAATAGATTCGTAAATCTGTTTTTCTGGTTGCTCCATAACTTTAATAGAGAATTTCATGTTTTGAACAGAGCCTTTCTCTTTCATAGTTTTCAATCTATCAGGAGTTTGAGTTTTAAAAAACACTTTATAAAAATTAAACTCTGCTGTATTTGCAAGTTCTGGTAGATTTGATGACTCTGGAATTTTAGTATCAAGCTGAAGATTACCAGCAATATTAGATATGCTAATTATATTTTTTTCTGGAAAATAAAGAAGAGTATAGTATTTAGAGGCCATTTTTTCAGATCTTTCAATTGCAGCTTTTCCACTTGAGGCAAAAGATATCCAATAAAAAGGGGTTACTTTTGCTTTCTCCTCAACATCAGAAAATGGAGATGAATCATCTTTAAATGCTGAATTACCACTACAACCAATCAGATAAAAAAAGGATAAAATCAGTAACATACTATAATTTTTCAAAACTTCCCCCAAAAAAATTCACCTAATTCTACTAGATTTAAGTAGTAAATTCAAGAGAGATTCAATATTTTTTTAATATTTTATTCAAAATTAACCAATTTATCAAATGATTTTAATTTGTTTTTAAAATTATATTTTGCATAAGAGTGATTAATTTAAAAAATAATTAAAAAATAGAGTTTTACCAAGTTAGAGTTTCCCAATTTTCATTATATCCACTTCCAGAAGATGCAACCTCTTTAACATCTTTATAAGCTTCGCTTAATATCATTTTAGGAACATCTTTAATGGATAAAATGCTGTTATTATTAAAAAATGCCAACTCTTTAAGAGGAGATGGAGCAAATTTATCACATCCACCAGCATAATCTCCAAGAAAAAATACTCTTGCCTCAATACCATTGCTAAAGTATTTTCTATAGTAATAGTAAACTCCTGCATCCTCAACAGAGCCATAAGTCCAATTTCTGTCATATAGTTTTGATTTAAGGCTAATTCTGATAACCATATAACCTTTAAAATCAGATATCTCTGTTTTATCCTCTAACTCTGAAGTTAAAATCATTTTATCTCTTATTATTTGTTTAAAAGGTTGAGCTATCTCATAATCCTCAAGTTGTGTTTTCCATAAATCTAAATCACTACTATTTAGTTCAATAGGGTGAACAATTCCAACTTTTTTACTACTATCAAACTCAAAAGAGTCATCATCTTTGTTGTTGAATGTTCCATCCTCCATAAATCTAAATGTATCTATTAGTTGGTTATTTTCATCATAAACACCCCAAATTAAACCAATTGCAAATCTTTTCATAACAGGATGTTTTGAGAAAAATATCTCCCAAGATACTCCACTCCATTTTCTTGAAGATATCATTGAGTTTTCAAGACGTCCCTTTTGCTCTTTTACAATATCTTTTAGTTGAAGCTTTATTTTTTTGAAAAACTCTGATGACTCATTAGCTTTTATCTCATTATCTTTTTTTGATGGTTTAGGAAGAGATTTAATCTCTTTTCCTATTTGATCTTTCAAAATGAAAGAGAAATCTGGGTTAAGTTTAACAGAGAAAAATCGTGGACCATAATCTAACTCTAAAACTCCATCTGATGAGAAACCAAAATCAGGAATACTCCAATCATCAAACTCCTCTTTTGTTAAGTTTAACATTGTTTGTGCCTGATTTATAACACTCCAAGCTTGAGAAGATGTTGATGTTCCCTCCATTCTTATTGCAATATTTTTAACTAATTGAAATCCTACATAACCACCAAGTTTAATAGCAAGTTTCATTAAAATTGGATCTATAATAGAAGTAAGTTTCGTTTTTACAAGTTGAAATAGAGACTCATCTCCCCAATAAAGAGCAGGTTTAAAATACCAACTTTGACTACTTTCAGTTTCAGAATTTAAAATAAATAGCTCTTTTGCTAAAGTTGATAAAGACTCTTTACTCACAAAAGAGGCTAATTTTTCAGCCTCTTTATGAATATTTTCTGAACTATTTCCAAAATCTTGAGACAATAAATTTAGAAAATATAGAGATAAATTCAAGTCTAAAAGATCAGAATTTTCCCACTTTAAAGCTGTTATTGAGTCTAAATTAAAATCAAAAGAGAACTCCTGATTTTTTATATCTTCAATAAAATCCTCTTTTGTAAAGTTTTCAATTAAAACTAATCTACGAGCTATGGCTCTCTCTTTACAAAGCTCATAAAACTCCTCTATTTTTTTCTTAACTCCCTGTGTTTTCTCTGTTTTATAAAGATTATCAAGAAGCTCTTTTACATCATCCTCTCTATCCTCCATTTGAGATAGAATCTCTACCCCCATCTCTCTAACACTACCCTTTTTATTATTTAGAAGGTTTTTTATCTCATCAAAAGCCTCTTTATACTTTCCAAGATATTTAGATGCTGCAACTCTAATTGGTTTTGAAGAGGCTCCAACCCAATCCATAAGTTTAG
This sequence comes from Anaeromyxobacter dehalogenans, assembly GCA_020718465.1. Classification (GTDB taxonomy): domain Bacteria; phylum UBP6; class JAFGXH01; order JAFGXH01; family JAFGXH01; genus JAFGXH01. Next base: position 9,592 of record DYRY01000011.1, read on the forward strand.
GATAGGCTTTTTTACTATCTGCTAAATAGACATGCTCAATAACTTTTGCAATAAATTTGGGTTCACAACTATCAACACCAATAATTGCCTCCTCAAAATTTTCAACAAGCAGTTTTTTTAACTCCTCAACAGATTTTTGGTCATTATAGTAATATCCTCCAAGTTTATTTGTGTAGTACTCTGCCAACTCTTTTATTGACACATTAAATTTATCTTTAAAATCATTAAAAGATAGCCCAGTAGTACTATTAATTGCATTAATTGTACCACTTAAATCAATTTTAATAAAAAATTGATACAATCTATTTGTAATACTCCACTCTGGATTTGGTTTTAATCCCTGAAGTAGATAGTATGCAGCATAATAGTTATCATTTGCTTTTTTATTACAACTTTGATTTATCAAAGATAAATCATCTGTTTTTCCATCAAAATAGTCTTGAACAGTATTCATTAATGTTGGAATATTGTTTTTTTGTGTTCTTATATTAAACCAAGAGTCAAGTTTGTAAAAAAATACCTTTTTAAAACTGTTCTCATTTTTAAAAAGAGAGATTGCATCATTAATTCCCTCTGAATATGATATATTTTTCAGTTTTTGAACAATTTGAGCCTCATAACTCTCATCATACTCAAGAAGTATTTTTATATAAAAGCTTTTTGATACACCCCATTGAGTTCCAACTTTATCTAAAATCTCTTTATCATATTTTGGAAGAAGTTTATTTTTAAAAAATGAGACTAAATCTAATTTATAATAAAACTGTTCAGTTAATTTAAAAAAAATCTCATGTTCTTTTTGGGATGTTTTTTTTAGAAGTAACATAATGGATTCAAAAGATTTTTCACTATCACCAAAAATTGATGTAAAAAAATTTAAAATATCATATTGATGGTTTTTTAAGAAGGTATAATCATAAATTTTTAATAAAATCTCATCATCAATATCAAATGCCTCATTAATTAATTCCTCTAAAACAGCTCTCCAATAGTAAAAGTAATCATTTGCTACTCCATTTGAGTATATAACCTGATTTATAATATTTTGTGAGACTTTGTTTTTTTTTAAAACTCTTTCAGCACAACTCTCTTTAGACTCTTTTTCCCATTTTTGAGATTTATAGTTTTCAATATCCTGCTGGAATTTATCTAAAAACTCTTTATACTCATCTGTAAATTTTATTAAATTTCTTAGTTTTAAAATATAGGGGAGAACCTCCTCTTTTTTCCCAAGTGCATCTAAAATAGAGGCATGTGTATGAATATGTGCCTTATCTAAAGTTTTTGTATTTGTTGTAATTAAACTAAAAACAAGAGCTTTTTCAAACTCATTGTTTTTAAAAAGATACCAAGCACAGTTATTATATGGATTTAAGCTGTGTCGATTTGTTAACTCTAATAAAAGAGGAATCGCCAACTCATAATATGAGTTATACTTCTCCATATCTCCTAACTCTTTATGACACTCTCCTAAATTTGTATATAAAAATGGATGAATTCCAAATTCAACAGCTTTTTCATAGTTTTCAATAGCTTCAACCCATTTTTTCTCTTTTGCAAAACCCACTCCAATATTCCAAAACTTATCTCTCTCTTTAATATTTTCACTCATTTAAACTCCTCAAAAATTGTTGCTGGTTATTTTAAAATTTTATATATTTTTTTTCAATAAAATTAATAAAAAAAGATCACTTATTACTATTTTTTAAAAAGAATAAGTAAAAAAGTCATTTATTACTATTTTTTTTTTAGTTTTTAATATTTAGATTTTTCCCTCTATTTTTTCTATAAACAACTATTGCAATAGAGATTAAAATAAGAGAGATTGTTTGGGATGTTGTTAGTATTATTGGATGTTCATTTGGTAAGCCTAAAATTGAGTTTATTGAGCTTGATGTAAATCTAAAAAGATAACCTCTAACACCATCACCTCTAAAAATCTCAACAATAAATCTCTCAATTGAGTATATTGTGATATATAAAAGAGCAATCTCACCATTAAATTTTCTTTTATCAAATCTAAACCACAAAAATAGAAAAATCAGAAATAGTGCTCCTGCTTCATATAATTGTGTTGGATGAATTGATAAAGAGTGAGGAGAGTGTTCTGATATTAATCCTAAATTCAGATGATCATCATAAGGAATTGAGTTTTTTGGAAACTCAACACCCATAAAACTATTAGTTTGAACACCATAACAACAACCAGCAGAGAAACATCCTAATCTACCAACAGAGTGACCAATTGTTGCCCCAAGAGATAGCAAATCGGCCATTAAAAATACATCGTGTCCCTTTTTTTTTGCATAAATTAAAAAATATGTTCCTGCAGATATAAACCCACCAAAAAAAACAAGACCACCATCCCAAGCTTTGAGTGCAGCAAAATAGTCACCTTTTTGAAAAAGCTGATAATACATATCATAATTTGTTATAACAAATAGAACTCTTGCTCCAACTAAAGCAAAAATAAGAATATAAAATGCAAAATCATAAAGCTCTTTTCCACCAAATCCAAAAGGTTTTCCCTTTTTTTTAACTAAAAATACTGCTAAAGTGAATCCAACAGCCATTAAAAAGCCATAAGTGTGAACAGTTTGTCCTAAAATCGAAAAAAGATCATTAAACATAAAAAACCTTTAAAATATCAAAATTTTTCTTATAAAAAATTAAAAAATAAATTGAATATGTCTCTTTTTTAGATATTTTGATATAAAAAATGAGACTATTACTATAACAATTCCAATCCATTGGGATGTAGAAAAAAATCCAAAAATACCTCGATCATCATCTCTAAAAAACTCTATAATAAATCTAACAATGCTATAAAGAACCATAAATTGAATAAACATCTGTCCTGTATATTTCACCCTTTTTCTTAAATAAAAAAGAAGATAGAAAAATATTAACATAACAGCAATAGCCTCAAATAGTTGAGTAGGAAATACAGGTAAAGCATGATATCGATGATCCATAATATCTGGATATAACTCAAGATGTTTTTTGTGTGCTGGAGAGTTATGTGGAAAAACAATTCCTAAAAATGAGTTTGTATGTTTTCCAAAACAACATCCTGCCAAATAACAGCCAACTCGACCAATTGATAAACCCAAAGCAAGAGCAGGAGAGACTAAATCAGCCATTTTAAAAATTTTAACATTTCTTCTTCGTAAAAAGAAAAAAGAGGCAATAAGAGCACCAATAAATCCACCATAATATACTAATCCACCTCTCCAAAACTGAAGGGCAGCAAAACAATCTTTTTGATAACAGTAGCCAGTTGTAATATTACATATATTTCCAACACCTGCATTATCGCACATTGCATCACTTTTACATCCACCAGCAATATAGCGTGCTGCCTCATCAACTTTAAAAGGGTCAATACACATATTTACATAGTCTGAAAAATGACCATCAACAAAAACATGTAAAATTCTTGCACCAAAAAGGGAGGCCAAAAGTATCACTATAGAAAAATCTAATAGGTCAATCCGTTTTATTCCAGCCTCTGAAGCATTTCTCCAAGAGATATAGATTCCAACAATAAAAGCAACCATTAACATTGTAAAATATGATGGAAGCTCTATTGGATATTTTAAAAGAAAGGGATACATTGATTAATTTTCTCCTGTTTTCTGTTTTTTTTTCCAATCTAAAAACATATCTAAAAGTATTAAAACCATACCAATTGATATTGCAACATCTGCAATATTAAAAGTTGGCCAGTGATGTTTTCCAATATGCCAATCAATAAAATCAACTACATGTCTAATAAAAACTCTATCTATAAAGTTACCAATTGCTCCACCTGCAATTAAAGAGAAAGCTATTTGTAAAAATATTTGTTCCTCTTTTAATTTTTTGTATACAAAAGAGAGAACTCCCATTGCAACAACAGTTATAGCAATAAAAAATGGAACTCTTATAGATGGACTCCAACTTCCAAACATTCCCCAAGCAGCACCTCTATTTTCAGCATATATGAAATTAAAAAAACCATCAATTATTGTTATTGGTGGTTTTCCTTTCAGATTATTAACTGCCCAAATTTTAGTAATATAGTCTAAAAAAATCGAGACTGGAATTATAATAGCGGGTAAAAGATATTTTCTTTTCATAAAACTCCTAACATTAAATCATAAAATCTTTTTTTTTGCATCCAGCGGGTTAAAACCCGCTGTTCATATAAGAATATTACTCTTTTTTATTACGATAAATAAAAAAAACATACATGAACAGGGTACTTTAGAATAGTTACCAAAAACTTAACCACTTTATAGAAAAAAATTATTATAAGTCCTAAAAAATCTTAATTCTTGATAAATATATTGATGCTCCAGTTGTTGCTGGATTCCCTTTAATCCAGAGTTCACTAAGATTCATCTCATTTATAACTGAAATATCTGCTATTTTATTCCCAGATAGTTTTAATATCTTAAGATACTTAAGATTTTTTAACTCTGTTATATCAATAATCTCATTTTGAGAGAGATCAAGCTCTTTTATATTTTTAATTTGAGCAATCTCTTTCACACTTTTTATACCATTTTTTCCTAAATCTAAAGTTTTTAATTTTAATAAATCCTTTAAAGGTAAAACTGATTTAACTTTATTGCCCCAAAGAGAGATTGCAATAAGCTGTTTTAAATCAGATAAATCAGAAATATCAATTATTTTATTATCTTCAAGGCTTAATGTTTGAAGCTTTTTTAAAGAAGAGATTGGTTTAATATCAGATATTTGATTATCCACCAGCATAAGTGATTTTAGATTTTTCAGATTTTCAATACCCTCTAAGTTAGTTAATTCTCCTCTTCTTATCTCTAGATTTGTTAAATTTTCAAGATTAGATAGGGGTTTTAGAGATTTTATATTATGCTCCTCAACAATAAGAGCCTCTAAAGATGTTAGGTTTTTAAGAGAAGAGAGGTCATCTATCAAACAACCTTTAAGGAATAGCACTTTTAATTTTCTTAAATTTTTGAGGGGGGTTAAGTCTGAAATCGGGTTTTGACTAAGGTCAAGCATCTCTAGTTCTGAAAGATTTGCCAATGGAGTTATATCTGAAATATTATTGTTATCCAATTGTAATCTTTTGAGATTTTTCAGTAGCTCTAATCCATCTAAATCCTCAATTTCCCGTTTTGAAGCATCTAAAAACTCTATTTTTTGAAGCTCCTCCTCATCAAAATCATCATCAGGGTCTGATAAACGCTCTTTAATAGCCTCCTCAAGCTCATAATCCTCAAATAGTTTATCTCTCATTATATCTCCAAAATAAAAAGAAACAATTATAAACTATTTTTTATTCATCTTCAATAGTTTATCAACATAATTTGCAATGAAAAAAAAGGGTAGTAAAAAAGTAAAAAAGGTAAGATTTTATTATTGTGAAAAAAGATTTATTTATTTTTTATCTTGATTTTGGGGTACATTATAACCAATCAGATGGAGTAATTTGTTCCCAACAAAAAAAAGATTAATCGATAAAACCATAGCGATTACTACTATTACTATAACAACTAATATTAATACTATTCATAAATAGAGTTATATTTGTAGCTAAATTGATAAAATTTCAAAATTTTATATTTGTTAGATTTAATTCTTGAATTTTAATCTTTATGAATGTAGAATATGCTGTTTAATTATATTTAAGGGTGGTTTATATGGGTCAACTAGAGATGTTTTTAACAGAAAGTCTTAGTGAGTTACATGAAAAAAATCTATATTTTGAATTAAAAGAGTTACAAGGTGCAGCGGCTAATCGAGTTACTATTGGTGGTAAAAGTTATGTTCAGATGTCATCCAATAACTATCTTGGTCTTGCAACAGACCCAGAGATGATAAAGGCTGCAAAAGAGGCTCTTGAGAAGTATGGAGCAGGAACTGCTGCAGTTAGAACAATAACTGGAACAATGGACCTTCACACAGAGCTTGAGAATCATATTGCAAAATTCAAACATACAGAGGCTGCTCTTGTTCTTCAATCAGGTTACACTGCAAATGTTGGTGTTGTAACTGGTTTAATGAATAAAAATGATTTAATTGTATCTGATGAGCTAAATCATGCCTCTATCATAGATGGAATTAGACTTACAGGAGCCTCTAAATATATCTACAAACATAAAGATATGGCTGATTTAGAGAAGGGTTTAAAAGAGGCTCAAGGAAAAGGTTATGGGAAAATCCTTGTTGTAACTGATGGAGTTTTTAGTATGGATGGTGATATTGCACCTCTTCCCCAGATTGTTGAACTTAAAGATAAGTATGGTGTTATGATGATGGTTGATGATGCTCATTCTAGTGGTGTTTTAGGTAAAGCTGGACGTGGAACTGTAGATCATTTTAATTTAAATGGAAAAGTGGAGATTCAGATTGGAACATTGTCAAAAGCTATTGGTGTTCTTGGTGGTTATGTTGCTGGTTCAAAAGATTTAAGAAATTGGCTTATCAATAGATGTCGCCCCTTTCTTTTCTCTTCATCTCATCCGCTTAGTATTACAGCTGCTGCACTTAAAGCTTTCCAGATTCTTGAACGGCAACCAGAGAGAATAGAGAAGCTTTGGAACAATGCAAGATATTTTAAAAAAGGGCTTCAAGATTTAGGGTTTGATACAGGATTTAGTGAAACTCCAATAACACCAGTTATTGCTGGCTCTCCAGAGAAAGCAAAAATGCTTGGAAAAAAACTTTTTGAAAATGGGGTTTTTGCAACTCCTATTGTTTTTCCAACTGTTCCAATGGATAAATGTCGAGTTCGAACAATTGTTATGGCAACTCATACTAAAGAGGATTTAGATTTATCACTTGAAGCATTTAAAAAAGTTGGTAAAGAGCTTGAGTTAATTTTTTAAATATGTTTTATTCTATTTTTAAAAGAGAAAAATATTGAATAAATATTTTTTTAGTTATTAAGAATTTTCTCTATAACTAAATCTACCTGTTTAAATGTCTCATCAAGTGAGTTACTATTATCAATAATATATTTTGATCCCTCTATTTTATCCTTTGCAGGAATTTGAGAGTTTATAATTTTCATTGCAAACTCTTGAGTCATATTATCTCTTTTCATAAGTCTCTCAAGAGAGATTTTTTCAGGAACAAAAATTAGGATAATTGACTCAAACATCCACTCCATACCTGTTTCAAAAAGAAGTGGAACATCATAGAAAACAGTTTGTTCACCACTATCTTTTAACTTTTTTAACTCTTTTTGAAATATTGATTCAATTTCTGGATGAATTATAGAGTTTAATTTTTCTCTAAAAGTATCACTACTAAATATAATCTGCTTTAACTTTGCTCTATTTAACTCTCCACTATCAAGTAAAATATCATCTCCAAACTCTAAAACAATTTTTTTTAATCCAGCAGAGCCCTTCTCAACAGCAACTCTTGCAAGAGTATCAGCCTCAATAAGAGGTAAATTTTTCTTTTTAATATAGTTTGATACTGTTGTTTTTCCTGATGCAATCACTCCTGTAATTCCAATTAATTTAAGCATAACAACCCACAATAAAGATAATCTATTACTTATAATATATAATAATTATTGCCTATTATCAATAGTTATTTAGTAGCTTTTTAATATACAAAAATTTATTTTAACAAATAATATGTAGAATTAGTTTTTTAAATTGCTATTACATTTGATTTTTTTACTATTATAAAAGATTTTTTTTGAGTTGTAACTCTATTTTTAGCACTTACATGTACCTTGTTCACTCTTATATGTCTATTAATTAATTTAGATGCTTTTACTTTGAGTACTGTTTAAAAGATATTAGTTATGAATAAATACAATTATTTTTCGTTTTCTGCTCTAAAAGAGATAATCTCATCAAATTCTGATTCAAATGATGGGAATAGTGCTCTTATTAAAATTCTTGCATTCTCTGTTGGATTTTGATGTGCAACAAGAAGCTTATTCTTAATATTGGCATCATTCACAATATATGCTTTAAATGTACCTGTTGCTGTACTTTTTACATGAGAGAATGGATTAACTGTTGTTGGTCCAATAAATGTATCAATATGATTTCCTTTTATAGCACTTCCTGTATCTGCTGCAAAAAAGTAACCATCATGAGTTCCAATTGTTCCATTTGGAAGTGTTACCTGTTTTCCTCTTGCATCAGGAATATATAAAACTGTTCCATAAGGAATAACTGTTGAATCAACAGCTATTGAACGATATGGTAAGACATAATATCTTGCTCCACGACCAAATGGTCCATCTGATATAGCAAATTTATTTTTCTCAACAGTAAATCTATTAGGATTATACCAACGAGAACAATCAGGTTTAAATGCATCAGTTTTACCAGCATGACCATATAAAACATACTCACCACTTAATAGTTTCACTCTTACAGTTCCTTGCATTGCTGATTTACACCAATCTTCAAGTGTTAAATAGACTCCAAGAGAGTTTCCTCTTATATCTCTAATTGCAACACCACCAGATGAAGCAGTTGCTTGATTAAGATTATACCAAGTTGACCATAAAGTTAGTGATGTTACTCCTGTTGTGTTCAATGCTGGAAATGGAAATGATGATGTTGGAAAAACCTCGGCATGAGATGATGATGTAATAGATACACTTAAGGCATAACTCCCCTTCATCTCTCCATTATCTGAAACATAAGTATCCATTGATAGATAGTATGTTCCAGGTTGTAGTGTTGCTGTTATATTTTTATCACCCCTTGTAACTAATGCTGGATTTCTTGGGTCTAACGATTTTATGAGGTGAATATCTATATCTGTTCCAGATGGTTCTGGTGTTGCAATTGCAGCACTAAAAAATGCTTTTTCTGAGATTGTAAAAACATAAAGATACTCTGGTCCCCCTTGATTTAAATCATTTGGAGGATATGTGTCAAAACATTTTTTTGTGGAGTTTCTTGTATCTTTTGAGTCTGTATATGTAAATGGAAGAGATATTGTTCCATTTGCTGTTCCTGATAAATCTATTGCACCAGCTCTATCACAAGTTACATTTGCAGGTTGAACAGAGACTGTCAACTCATATTTTCCTTTTTGTTCAACTCCACTTGATACAAAAGTATCCATTGATAGATAGTAGGTTCCAGGACGAAGACGAGATTCAACTCTATACTGTCCTCTTTCAACTAATTTTGGATCAGTTCTATCTAGTGATTGGATTAGATGTAAATCAATATCAGTATTAGCTGGCTCTGGACTTTTAATCCAAGCACTAAAAAGTGCATCCTCTGTGACTGTAAATACATAAAGATACTCTGGACCACTCTCATTTAACTCATTTGGTGGATATTTATCAAAACATCTTAATATTGCATTTTTTGTATCTTTTGTGTCAGTAAAGTTGAATGGAAGTGTTAATGTTCCATTTGCTCTTCCTGATAAATCAATAGCATTAGATTTTGAGCAAGATAAACCAACTCCAGTATCTAAACCACCATTATCAACACCAGAGCTTCCACCACCATTATCAACTGGGTTTGGATCTGTAATATCTCCTGAATTAGGAACTGTTGAGTCTCCAATACATCTACCACTTGCACAAACTTGACTTGTTGAACAAGTTTTCTCTGCAACATATCCATAACAACCAGTTGTTTCACTAAGTTTACAACTCTCTATTTTATTACCAGAACAACGTAATGTTCCTTTTACACACTGATTTGTACAAGTTATGGAGCTATTTGCACAAACACCATTTCTACAGGTTTTACCCTCTTCACAAGCATTTGTATTTCCCCACTCCATACAAGAATCGGAATTAAATTGACCACACTCTTGAACATAACTACCAGAGCAACGGGATTCACCCTCTCTACATTGCTCACTACACTGAACATCTGCACAACCATTTATTGTACAAACCTGATTATCCCCACAATTCTCTTCTGCTTTCCATTCGAAACAACCATCATTATCATAATCAATACATTTCATAAGGGCTGTTTCAAAGCATATATAAGAGTTTTCAATACAATCATGATGGCAGTTTCCACTTATGTTTTTAATACAAACTCCTGATTCACATCTATCTTCTGCTGGACATATTGCATCAATAACTAATTTATTGCAACCATTGATTTTTTCACATCTTCCTGCTATCTCTGTTTGGTTTCTATTAAAACATCCACCAACACCAAGTTCACACTCATCAATACAAGCTGGTTGATCTAAAATATTTACTCTTATCTCATGAATTGCACCTGGAATTAGAACACCTTGTGCATTATAACCTTTTACCTGAAGAACACGCCATCCAATTGTGTTGAATTTATACTCAACTTTAAATTGAGTTGATGCATCTGCAGATTCTCCAAGTTGATATGTATCATCTGCAAAATATTTCACCATTTTAACATCACCAGATATTGTGGCTGTTAATGTTGCTGGGTTTGGAGACTCTCCATTATTTGTTGGATTTATAAATCTTACGGAACCTGTTCCAACATTAGTTGGTGTAAAGGAGATTCTATGCTCTGCACCAGAAACAAGATTTCCTGCTGCATCATAACCTTTCGCAATAACATTTCTAGCTCTATCAACACCAACAAAACTGTAAGTTGTTGTAAAATTTGATGCTTTATCTGTAGATTCACCTAAAAAGTAGGTATCATCTGCAAAATATTTAACTTTAACAACATCTCCTGTTACTTTTGCTTTAAAAGTTACAGGATTTCCAACTGTTGCACCATTTTGAGGTTCTAAAAACTCAATAGTTCCTTCACTTGAGTTTCCAAGAAGAAGGGTCCAATAGTACTCCCAATTCCAATATGGACCAGGGCAGTTTCCATGATGACGAACAATATGGCTTTTATCAAGTGTTGCTGTATAAGTTTCTGCCAACCATTTTACTAACATTGCAGATGCTTGATACTCTGTTTCAGTAAAAAGATTTGCAGTTGCTTTTCCTTCATGCTCAATACCAATAGAACGACCATTAAGATTTCCAGCATGCCAAGCAACATCTTTAATTTTAACCATTTGAGTTATTTCACCCTCTTTTGAGATACAGTAGTGGGCTGAAGTTGGTGAACATGGTTTAAAGTTATCTGCTGTACCACAATTTGATTTAGAATGATCTTGTGCAAACCAACTAACACAACCTTCATAAGTCCCTGCAGCTTGATGAATAACAATTGTATCAATATCAGCTGCTGTTCTATTTGCAACCCTATAGTTTGTTGAGTGTGCAGGAACCCATCTAACTCCAGATGGAGCAGAAACTGATGGTAAAATGGGAATTGATGTATCATTTGTAGTAAATGTAAGTTTTGAAAAATCTATCGCTTTGCCCCTAATATTGATTGACTCATCTCCATACTCAATAGAGTAACCCATATCAATATCTTTAAACATTTTTAAAACAAAACGCTCTGCATAATATTTTAATGATGGGGTAAAATCTAAATACATCACTAAAATAGGAAAATAATCCTCAATTGATTCAACATTAAATCCATTTTTAATAAACTCCAATTTTACTCTTTGAATTGAGGCTGCTGCCATCTCAATATTAGTTTTATAGTCAGATACACCTTTAAAAGAGTCAATATTTAATACTCTTGCACCTGTATCAATTGAGTCAAGAGTTTTCATTGCTCTCAAACCCATAATACCAAAACGCCCTTTCTCATTAGGGTTATCTCCTGTATTTGAGGAGTATAGTGGGTCCCAGTTACTATTTCTATAAGCCAATGCTTTAAGAAGTTCAGATGGAATTTCATATTTTTTTCCAATGGAATCAAATGACTCATCCATCTCTCTTAATGTTGGAATACCATAAAGAGTTCCAATAAAAATAAAGCTTGCCAAAATTAACAAGACTCGGTTCATAATCCCTCCTAATAAACCATACATACTATCTTATAAGAAAACAAAATAATATACATCAGTCAAAAGGCTGATATAATCAATTAGTAGCATTATATTTACAAATAATTCATAAAATATGTAAAACAAAATATGTTTTCATAAAATAAAAAAAAAGATACAAATATTTATTTAAAAATAAATAAACTCTTTATAGAAAATAGAGTTTTCATAGAATCAAAAAGATATTATTAAAAACATATATTTCTATAGAATCAAAAAAGTGCTTATTAAAAACATATATTTCTATAGAATCAAAAAAGTGCTTATTAAAAAAAATAGGAGTTTTCTATTGTTTAACAAATAAAAAAATGTTAAACTTAACTATCACATTTTGGGCATTAAATTGGAAAATATAGACTATTTTTTTCACTTTACAACCATTTTAGATCAAGTTTTCAAACCAATTGAAAACAAAGATATCTCTGATACTTTTTTGGCAAAAGAGAATATTTTTGCCAGAGAGAATTATCAAAAAATCAATGATTGGATATCTGATTATAAAGTAAATTTTATAGATTTTATAAAAAAAAGTAGTGGTTATCAGCTAAATTTTGATGAAGAGAGTTTAATTGTATTAGATATTTTTCTATCAGATGATAAAATTGAGGAGTGGATAAACAATCTTCAGAGTGAATATGAGATTCATAAATTTCTTTTTGAGTGGGTTGGATATATTGGCTCTTTTTTTCTATTTTATTTAAAAAAACATCTTAGGATTCCACCAAAAGTGGAATATCCACTTCATAAAACCTATTTTTCAGTTAATGGATTAAAAATAGAGCCTTTTATTTTAGCAATGAAAAAAATCTCAAGAGATGAAAACTTTAGTATTTATGAGTATATAAGTGAGATTCTGCAAGAGGATTTCAAGGCAGATAAAGATTATATTGAAGATGTAAAAAATCGATTAAAACCTTTTTGGGTTAAATGGATTTTTGGACAAACAAATTAATCTTTTACATCCTTAATTTTTTTATTTATAACAAAAAACATAAAAGAAATAAGAATAAAAAAAATTTACTCTGAAGTTTTATTTTTTAGATTTGAATTCAAGATTTTTAGATTTTAAGTAAAACAACATAAAAAATAGTGAAATTAAAACATGTATCAAACTTGACTCTTTTCTGTTTTTTTTTAAATTAACTCTTTTAGTTGAAAAATTATTAGAATTGAAGCTGCATATTTAGAAAAAAGTTCATTAAAAGAGTTTCTGTTGCAAAAATTCTACTACCAATTGTGTTTATTGAGTTAAAGTAGGATGTATCTACACTATACATTGGGTCATATTCATCAGTTGAGTAGACTCCATCTCCATTTTTATCAACCCCTTTAGCCTGATTTGTTAAAAGATGGTCAGTAACATATGAGAAAGATGCACCAAAATTTATTTTAACATATTTAATAGGCATAAAGCGGAAAGCAAGTGAACCTGTTATTGTTGAATATGGATCTACAACAGTTGGAATTCCTAAAAAATCACTAAGTTCTGAAAGAGTTAATCCTTTCATTTGATGTGCAAATTGAAGAAACATCTCAATCGCAAAACTTCCTAAAACAGTTCTTTCATCTGTTTCTAAATTTCTAACACTTTTTTCCCAAGGAATTAACTCAACTCCAACTCCAAAATTAAAATTGTCCCCAGGTTTGTCAAACTCTCTATTTGCTTCACTTTTATAAATAGAGTTACTATTTGGAATAAGTAAATCATAGCTAAAGTGCATAAAAGCATCTGCTATTCCATATCTTTTACTTAAACCTGTTTCAAACTGAATATGATGAACTCCATCTCCCATTGTAGAGCTTGAGAGATCTAAACGATTTTTCATTATATTCTGAAGCTCTGTTGACGAAAGACCACCATACCCATTTCCATTTAATATTTGAGTTAATTTTTTAGTGTTATAATACTCAATAGGGCTTGCAATTGGTGCTCTATATTCAAAACCTACCATCCAAGTTGGATCAGTATCATCTCTGTCATTATCTAAAATACCATATTTTACACCAATATTAAGTGTTGATAGACCAGAGCGTTCAAAATCTAACCCACCATGTGGAAAAAGTTCCCCACCTGCCCACTCTTTTTCATATTTGTATGGTAGAAATAGGTCATTTCCACCTGTGTTTTCTGTGTTCCAAAAAGTGTTTGATGCCCCATTATGAGTTGGTGTTCCATCAGAAGTGTCAACTTTTCCATCATTATTTGTATCTTGTGCCGCTTTTTTAGCAGATGAGTCAAAACCAATATTTCTTGTTGATGCTAAATAGATTGGTAAAGCAAAATATAGTTCTAAATCTTTATATAAACCAAAACGCAATTTAGGTTCAATAATATGCTCTTTTTTGGTGTACATAAATTGATTAAAATTTATAATTCCATTTCCACCCATCTTATCATATGCACAATTAACATCACCATCAAGACAGTATGCCTCTCTTTTTAGTTTTGTAGATTGATATTTATACTGATATTTAACCTCTAAATTGAAATCAAAAGGGTCAGTTCCATCAAAAGCATCAATTACATTTGTGATTTCAGCAGAGAAGAGGGATGCTGTTGTTAGCAGTAAAATTATTGTTGTGATAAATCTCGACATGATATATCCTCCATTATAACCAATAGAGAATAACAGTATCTGCTCTTTTTGTCAAGATTTTAGATTAATATTTTTTTGAATTAACTCCATTAAATTTTCTGCATTATAACTACTTCTAACATATGGAGAGGATGAAACATATTTAATACCAAAAGATTCAGCCTCTTTTTTGTATAATTCAAACTCATCTGGATGAATGTAGGATTTTACTGCCATATTTTTTCTACTTGGTCTTAAATATTGACCAATTGTAAGTGCATCAACCGATTTTTCAGCAATATCTTTAAAAAGCTCTAACATTTCATCATGCTTTTCAGCAAGACCAACCATAACTCCTGTTTTTGTTATTTTTTTCCCATTTTTTTTAACATAATCTAAAACAAAAAGTGATTTTTCATAATCTGCACTTGGGCAAATCTCTTTGTAAAGTGATTTAACTGTTTCAAGATTATGATTAAATATATCAAAATTCTCTTTTATTAACTCATTTAAAATCTCTTTTTTTCCCTGAAAATCGGGAGTTAAAATCTCTATTGTTGTTGAGGGAGAGATTTTTTTTATTGCTCTTACAGTTTCAATAAATTGAGTTACTCCTAAATCTGGAAGGTCATCTCTATCAACAGAGGTTATCACTACATGCTTTAATCCCATCTCTAAAACTGAAATTGCAATATACTCTGGTTCAAGTGGATCTATAAAGTTTGGTCGACCATGTTTTACTCCACAAAAACTACAAGAACGAGTACAGATATCACCTAAAATCATAAACGTTGCAGTTGGTTTTTTAAAACACTCCCCAATATTTGGACATTTTGCAGATTCACAAACAGTATGAAGCTTTCTTGAACGAAGCATCTTTTTTACATCAAGAGTTAACTCCTGTTTTAAAACTTTTCTATCCAACCACTCTGGAAGCCTCTCTATATTCTCTTTTTTTTCAATATTCATAAAATCTCCAAAAAATTGAGTTTAGCACTTTTTTATAACTATTTCAATTATCAGTTCTTGTTAATAATCATTATTTTTAATAGAGTGAATTTCTGAAAAAAAATCTATAATATATTATTTTGTTGACAAAATATATGTTTTTATGTAGTATAGTGAAGTTTGGAGAGGTGTCCGAGTGGTCTATGGTGCACGCTTGGAAAGCGTGTGTGTGAGAGCACCGCGGGTTCGAATCCCGCCTTCTCCGCCATTTAGGCACTCTTCGGAGTGCTTTTTTTTTAGGTAAAATGAGTATATTCATATCACTTACAATATTTTGTGTAGTTTTTATTTCAAATCCAAACATCTCGTATAGTGAACTTGATGATGAAATCATCTATCAAAATGCTCTCATTTATTTTAATAATCAGATTGAAAAAAATGATGAAAACTCTAAAAAAATTAAAATAAGAATGTTTGATAAGATTAACACAAAAAAGTATCAACTATCTCAAAATTACCTATCAGATAATCTCCATAAAGCCTCAATTATAAATAAAATTCCAATATCAGAAATTGAAAAAATTATTAAAAAGTCAGTTTTAAAAGAGATTTTTTTTGAAGATACTATTTTTAAAAACGTTGAGATATCTGATGAAGAAATAATAAAAGAGTATCAAAGAAATTTTCTAAACTACTTTCAAGAGGAGAAAATTTTTCTTTACCACCTATTTTCCAAATCAGAACAGTTTTTAAAGATGGTAAAAAAAGAGAGTGAAGAGAAAGGAGTAGTTGATTTAAATGGTTGGGAAACTTTAGATTGGGTTTCAAAAAACGATTTACCAATTTTTTTTACCCCAGCATTTAAACTTAAAGATGGTACTTTTTCAGATGTTATAAGTTCTGAATATGGTTATCATCTATTTTGGATGGATAAAAAAAAGGGAGCTTCATTAAAATCAATAGATAATGCTAAAAAAGAGATATATTTAAAGCTAGTTCAAGAAAAACAGCAGGAAATTTTTGATAAATGGCTTGAAAAACAAAGAAAAGAGTGTAAAATTATTACTCCAAAAACTATTTTTTAAAATTAAAACTATTTTTTTAGCTAAAAATAGGTTTTTTGAATAGAAGATATATTTTCGTTTCCAAAGGATTTTTTAATTTTTTATTAAAGGACATAAAGATGTTTAAAAATATTTTTACTATATTGTTAGTTTTATTATCATTATCTATATCAGCAAACATGGTTGATAGAGTTGAGGTTGTTGTAAATAGTGAGATTATAACTCATCAAGATATTACAAAAGAGCTAAACTCTTTAAATAACACATCTCAACTTACAGGTTTTGAACCATTCTCAATGATTTTAAGTGATCTTTTATCTAATAGTGAGGTTCAAAAAGAGATATTTAAAGCCGATTTTATGCTTGAAACTCTTATTGTTGAGAAATTAATTATTCAACAGGCAGTAAAAGATGGTGTTGATGTTACCGATTTTGAAACAAAGCAACTTTTTCAATCAATAATTGAGAGAAATAAAACAACAGAAACAGAATTTAGAAGCACTCTATTAGCAAGAGGAATCTCTATAGAGAAATTTAAAGAGTCTCTTAGAAAAAGAAGCATTTTTGAAAGAATGAAACAGAATAAAGTTTTTCCTAAAATATCCATCTCTGATTTTGAGATGGAGAGCTACTATAAAATGAATTATAGTAATAAGAAATCATTCAAAGTTGCATATATTTATATAAAAGAGTCTGAAAACTCTTCAATTGAGGAGAAAGAGGCTAATATTGAGAAAATTAAATTGATAAAAGAGGGATTGGAAAAAGAGTCTTCATTTAAAGAACTTGTAAAATTATACTCAGATGGTCCTTTTAAAAATGATGGTGGTGAGTTAGATTGGATGAGTCAAGACTCTCTTGAAAGCTCTTTAGAGGATGAGATTTTTAAAATAAAAGAGGGTATGACAACACCACCAATGAAAACTCATAATGGTTATCATATATTCAAACTACTTGGAATAAAATACACTGAATCAGACTCTTTTGATAATCTAAAAGAGGAGATTTATCAGGTTCTTGCATATAAAAAATGGCACTCTGTTTTTATGGTTTGGCTTGATGAACTAAAAAGAAAAGCCTATTTAGAGTATAAAAATGAGAGTAATGATTATGGTAAAGGATTTAGTTGGAGTAGATGGTATGGTAATATTAAAGGTGATAAATAGTTATACAAAATATAAATAAAATTTCATTTTAGTAAAATCAAATAAAATATATTAAAAAATAAAAACAGTTTTATTTTTGTTAATAACAAAAGATATAATATCTTTAATTGGGTTTTTAAAATAATATAATCAAAAAATTTTAAATATTAGTAAAAACATCTTTTATATGCTTTTTTTATTGAATATTTTTAACTTAATAATAGTTAATTATTAGAGAGTTGACATTTTAAAAATGTTGCTGTAAAATGTGAAGTTATCTTATTTTGGAGAGAGTAGTTTATGAGATATCTAATTATATCTATTTTTTTTACAATTGCAATTTTTGCAAACACACAATACACACTATCAGACAAAGTTATAATCACTGGTGAACAACTAAAAGAGAGTAAAGATAACTACTTAGTTGATTTAGGCTTCACAGTAATTGCTATTCCAAAAGATAGAGTTTTAGAAAGAAAAAGCTCTGAATCTAATGTTGAAGAGAAAACTAAAGAGAGTATTAAGGACTCTATATTTTTTGAAAATAGTTCACTTGAGAAAAAAACAATAAAAGATAATGTTGAAATTTTAGGACACTCTGTTGTAATGGTAAATACTCCTTCAGGTCTTGGTTCAGGATTTATAATCCATCCAGATGGCTACTTAATAACAAATTTTCATGTAATTGAGGGGGAGAAAAATCTAAAAATAACAATGTATGTAAAAAAAGAGAAGGAGTTTGAAAAAACCGTTTTTTCAAAAATACGAATAGTATCAATTAATCCATTTTATGATCTTGCACTTCTAAAAATTGAGGATTCAGAAAAAAAACTACCATTTTTATATCTTGGTGATGTTGACTCAATAAAAGCTGGAGATACTGTTTTTGCAATTGGTACTCCATTAGGTTTAGAACGCTCTGTTTCTCAAGGAATTATATCTCTAACTAATAGAAACTACAATGGATTGCTGTATATTCAGACAACTGCACCAATAAATCCAGGTAATAGTGGTGGACCACTTTTTAATCTAAAAGGAGAAGTAATTGGTGTTACAAATATGGGCTATATGTTCTCTGATGGATTGGGTTTTGCAATTCCAATTAACTATCTTAAACACTTTTTGTTAAATAGAGATGCTTTTTACTATAATGAACACAACTATAACACCGGTTTTAGATATCTAGAACCACCAAAAAGGGGGCAAAAATGAGAAATTTAGTTGTTTTTACAATATTTTTAATTGCAATTTCCATATTTGGAACAGAGTTTTCTAAAATTGTTCCTAAAACATCTTTTTTATATATCTCTGTTAATAATCCATCATCAACAATGGATAGATTTAAAAAAACAAAACTATATCAGTTTTCAGAAACAGATGAGTTTAAAAATCTTGAAAAAAAATTTATGGAACAGTTTCCTAAAATGTTAGGAGAT
Organism: Anaeromyxobacter dehalogenans; assembly: GCA_020718465.1. GTDB lineage: Bacteria > UBP6 > JAFGXH01 > JAFGXH01 > JAFGXH01 > JAFGXH01. The sequence continues at coordinate 28,644 of DYRY01000011.1, forward strand.
GAAAAAATAGATAAAATCCTCCCATTTTTTAAACAGTTTTTAGTTCTGTTTGATTTTCCAATGGTTATTTTAGGAGAAGAGACTAAAATATCAAAAGAGCATCCAATTGATATTGCATTTATAAGCAATCAAAAAGATTTTAATACAAAAATAACCCCATTTTTAGCAATTATGATGTTTACTGAAAAGGCTAAAGATAGTGTTAAACTTGAAAAACAGCAAATGAAAGGATTTGATGTAACAATTCTACGTCCTCTGAAAAACACAAATGATTATCTTATTGCAATTGTTCAATATGAAGAGTATTTTATTATTACAACCTCCCTTATTTATATGGAACTTCTTTTATCACATTTTAAAACTAAATCTTTACCAACTTTTGACAAAAATGAGATGTTTTTTTCATACAAAACTAAATTTCAACAATCTGATATAGATTTTTATTTAAATTTAGAGGTTGCTGGAAAATATCTTTCAATAGATCAACCTGAAATGGATAAAGTGGGGCAAATTTTAAATATGGATTCATTAACATCTATTTTTGCAACAGCATCAATAAACTCTAAAAATATTTTTGAGACAGATATTTTTGTGAATGGAGACCTCAAAAAAAATCCATTTATTGATGCCCTCCAAAAAAAATCATCGATACAATTTCCACCGTTTATACCACAAAACATAAACTCTGTAACAGCATTCTCAATAAATCTTGAAAAAATATTTGATGCTTTAATGAAAACTTCAGAAAAAGAAGATAAAGAGCGTATTAGTGAGATTCAAAAAAGTATGGATATTGATATGAAGGAGGCTATTTTTAAAAATTTAGGTCCTGATTTTTTTGTTTTGTCTGATTTAATAAATAAAGATAAAGAGAGAATAGTTTTTATAACAAACATCAAAAAAGATGAACCAATTATTGAGTTACTAAAAAAAGTACAGTTTATTATTCCTGACTTTAGAATGACTGTAACTCCATATCTTGATGGTAAAATATTATCAATTGAGAAAGATAAAGATTTTGTAGTAGGATTTAAAAAAGGGTATCTTTTTGCTGGAGATACAACATTTGTTAAAGAGTTAATGCAGAAAATATCATCTCCAACAACACAATTTACATCTAGTAATCTTTATAAGAAGATGTCAAAATACAAAGCTGACAACCAAATTTTTATTGGAATGGAAGATGGAGTTTTCTCTTTTAAATCAATGTTACAAACAGTTATTGATAAAGAGAAAAATAATGAAATACAAACTAAAAAAGATACAACAGATAGACAAAAAAAACTGTTTCAAGCATACCTTCTTTTTGTTGCAAAAGAGTTATCAAAAGTTAGTGATGAAAAACTAAGAAAATATATTGGTGACTACTTTTATGAGATGAAAATTGATGATAAAAATATTACAATAAAATTTATTGTTGATTAATTTTTGCTAAAGTCTAAAAATCTTTTATTAACAACATCCCAATTAATAACAGACCAAATTGAGTTTATATTAATCCTGAATTTGTATTATTATTTTTGACTGTTTTTACCATTTTGAATATATTTATCTGGGATTCTTATAATTGGTCTTGCTTTTGAACCATTTGCAGGACCAACGATTCCCTCTTTCTCCATAATCTCAATAATTCTTGCAGCACGATTATAACCAAGTTTTAAACATCTTTGAAGATATGAGGCTGATATTGCTTTATTATCAATTGCTATTTTTAAAGCCTCCTCAAATTTTTCATCTTTATCATCATCACTAATAGTGTTTGTTGAATCTTCACTATCATCATACTTATCAAGAATTGATAAGTCATAAGTTGGAGAACCTTGAAGGCGAAGAAAGTCAAGAACTCTTTTTTGTTCTGATGTTGATACCCATGGAGATTGAACTCTTACTAAATCTGATGTTCCTGGAGCCATATATAACATATCACCCTGACCAAGCAGTTTTTCTGCTCCATTCTCATCAATAATAATTCTTGAGTTGCTTGAACCTTTAACTGAAAGTGCAACTCTAACAGGTAGATTTGCTTTAATAATTCCAGTTACAACATCTTTATCTGGTCTTTGAGTTGCAATAACAAGATGGATTCCTGCTGCTCTTGCTTTTTGTGCAATTCTTGCAATTGATATCTCAACCTCTTTTGCAGCAACCATCATTAAATCAGCATACTCATCAAGAACAATAACAATATAGGGAAGTTTTTCTGGAATCTCAAAGTCAGTTTTTAGATTATCAATCTCAATATTAATATCATTTAGAATATCAACTCTCTCTTGATCTGTTATTGTATTATCTGCAAAAACTAGATTTCTTCTCTCTGATAATATTGAGAGTTTATCTTGAATTGTTTCAAGCTGTGCATCTGTAATTATCTCCTCTACTCTCTCATTATATGATAAAATATCTTTTTCACCAAAGTCTGCAATAAGTTTATATCTTCTTTCCATCTCATCAACAGCCCAAGAGAGAGCATGAGATGCCTTTTTTGCATCTGTAATAACAGGAAAGAGTAGATTAGGAATCTCATTATACATTGAAAACTCTAACATTTTAGGGTCAATAAGGATAAATTTAACTTCATCTGCTGTTGCATTATAAAGAATTGATGTGATTAATATATTTGTAAAAACTGATTTACCAGAACCAGTTGTTCCAGCAATAAGAAGATGTGGCATTTTAGCTAAATTAGCAATAACAGGTTTTCCAGAGATATCTTTTCCTAAAACAACAGTGAGTTTAGATTTTTTGAGCTGTTTTTTATACTCATCAGATGCTAAAATCTCTTTTAACCAAACAGTTTCTCTGATTTTATTAGGAACTTCAACTCCAATAACCCCTTTTTCATGAATAGGAACCATTCTAACATTTCTAACTTTTAAAGCACTTGCAATCTCTTCAGAGTATTTTGTAACTCCAACTATTCTTGTTCCTTTTGTTGTTTGAAGTTCATAAGTTGTTAAAGTTGGTCCTTGAAAAACCTCGTTTATAACACACCCTTTAACACCAAAATCATAAAGGCAATCAATAATTATATTTGCATTTTGGTTAAGAAACTCCTCATCAATATTACTATTTTTAGGCTCTTCATAGTTTAAAAACTCAAGTTTTGGCAATTCATAATTGCTATTAGCATCTCTATTTTCATCAATAAAGATATTTTGTTTATGTTCTGCAACTTTTATTGTGATTTTTTGGTTAATCTCTTCAAGTTGATTATTCTCATCAACAGATTCATCTTCATCATCAATAATATCAAAAACGTTTTGAAAAAGTTTTGGTTTATTATCAGAGATAGATTCAACTATTTTAGAATCACTATTTTTTTCTGAATTATCAATTTTTTCTTCAACAAAACTATTTTTGTTTTCTTGTGATTTATCATTAAAGATTTCAGAGCTATCATTTTCATTAAAGTTATCAAGTTCTTGAATAGATTCAATAACATTAATTGTTTCCTCCTCCTCTTCAGTATCAATCTCTGCAAGTGCAAGTTCAAAATTTCTAAATGTTATAGCTGGAGGTGTTGGCTCTGTTTCAATAACTAAATGAGAGGCATCTGTTACAACTTCTGAAATAATATTTTCGTTGTCTGAAATAATATTTTTGTTGTCTGAAATAATGTTTTTGTTGTCTGAAATAATATTTTCGTTGTCTGAAATAATATTTTTGTTGTCTGAAATAATATTTTTGTTGTCTGAAATA
>DYRY01000012.1:0-5495 GCA_020718465.1 Anaeromyxobacter dehalogenans
TATTATTTATTTTTAAATTGTTCTAAAGTTTAAAAATATATATACCGAATAAGTATTGAAGTATCTCTTTTATTTTGATTGAGCTTTAAATGGACTTAAATACTTTAAAAGAACATGAATTTCAAAGTGAAATAGAACACAATATGATAAAACATGTTGTAACTGTTATTATGTCTGGATTAACATTTTTTTTAAATATTTTTTTAGGATATGATGCTCTTAAAGATGGATATGAAACTCTTTTTTATGTTGATGCTGTTATTGGAGTTATTCTTTTTAGTAATGTGATTATGGGCATTATAAAACCAAAATTTGTTTTTCAGCGACAGTTATTGGCTATTACATTAATATTTTTTATGGGATTTTTGCTTATTAATGGTGGAGTTTCTGGAACAGGTCAATTATGGATTGTTCTTTTCCCAATTATATCATTTTTTCTTCTAGGTGTTAGATGGGGAAGCTATCTATCTGTTATTTTTCTTATTTTTGCACTAATTATTGCTGTATTATCTGTAAAATACCCAGATATTTTTTATCAGTATGATTTTAGTTTTCTTAAAAGAGTATACTCAATATACTGTATCATGTTTATAACAATGTTTGCCTATGAGTATAATCATAAAAAAAGTTATCATCTTTTGCAAAATGAGTTTAAAAGAAATCTTAAAATAATGAAATCAAAAGAGGTATCAGAGGCAAAAGATAGAGCAAAATCGGAGTTTTTAGCAAATATGAGCCATGAAATAAGAACACCTCTTAATGTTATTCAGGGATTTACAACACTCTTATATGAGAGAGTTGAGGATAAAAGTCATAAAAAATATCTATCCTATATATCAAGCAATGCCTCTCTTCTTTTAGACTTAATTAATGATATTCTTGATATATCTAAAGTTGAGGCAGGTAAACTACAGATAAATAGGGGAGTTATATCAACCATGCAAATTTTTGGATACATAAAATCACTTTTTTCAGATCGTTTTGTTGAGAAAGGTGTAGATTATATTTGGGATATTGATAGTAATTTTCCTGAATATATCATATTTGATGAGTTGAGATTTAAACAGATTTTATCAAATTTGATAGGAAACTCCTTTAAGTTTACAGATAAAGGTTTTGTTAAAATCTCTATTTTTTTTCAAAAAACAGGTGAAAAACATATAAATATAAGTATTGAAGTGGAGGATAGTGGTGTTGGTATTCCAAATAATCAAATTGAGAAAATTTTTGGGGCATTTGAACAAAGAGAGGGGCAAGATAGTAAAAAATATGGTGGAACAGGTTTAGGATTAAGTATTACAAAACAGCTTATTCAACTTTTAAATGGAAGAATTTCTGTTAAAAGTGCAGAGGGTTTAGGTACAACATTTAAAATAGATTTTTTTGATGTTGAACTGTCTTCTGAAAAAATAGATATTGAATCAAATATATTGGATTTTGAGTTTGAAAAAGCAACAATTATGATTGTTGAGGATTATGAATTAAGTAGAGTTTTAATAAAAGAGTATTTTTTAGGAACAAATATTTCTGTTATTGAGGCTGAAAATGGTAAAGATGCAATTGAAAAATTAAGAAATCACTCTATTAATTTAATTTTAATGGATTTAAGAATGCCAATTATTGATGGTTATGAGGCAACAAAATTGATAAAAGGGGATAAAAAAACAGCCTCAATTCCAATAATAGCCTTAACAGCCTCTGCAATTGGAAAAGATTTTACAAAGCTTAAAAAATTTGGATTTAGTTCATTTTTACTAAAACCACTTTCAAAAAATCTTTTATTTTCAGAAATAGCCGATTTTTTACCTTGTAAAAAAGAGATAACAGCAGTTAAAAAAGTGACGAATATTTTTGCTAAACCAGAACATATAACAAATTCAGAAAAAGAGAAAGTTTTAACTCTATTTAAAACTAATAATGAATTTAAAACTATAATTTTAAATGAATTTTGTCCTCTTTTAACAGAGACAATAAAGAATCATTTTATTGAAGATGTTGAGAAAACTGCAACTTTAATGAGAAATATTGGAAAAAAATACTCTATTGAGCTATTTATAGAGAAATCAGATACACTTCAATCATATTGTGATGAGTTTGATATTGAGGCTATTAATGTAGTTCTTGATGAAATATTTAGATTTTTTAAAGATATTAGAGTTAAAAATTAAATTTTCTCTTGACAATATTCTGTTTTTTTTGTATATATAACTCCAGTGCGAGAGTGGTGGAACAGGTAGACACCCACGTTTAAGGGGCGTGTGGCGCAGGCCGTGCGGGTTCAAGTCCCGCCTCTCGCATTTTTTATTTTTTCCAAATCCTTTTTTTAATCTTCTAATATTTTAAAATATTCTTAGTTATAAATGAAAAGATAATAGAATTTTTTTGTGATTTTCTGTTTTTTAATGATATATTTTAAAAATATAAAATTTATAAAAGAATAAAATTATTTTAATATTATGAATAAAGATTAATAAATATATAGCATTTCTATCTATTTTATTTTATAATGAGCCTCATTAATTTTAGGAGATTTTATGAATCCAACAACCCAATTAATAAAAGAGAAATTAGTAAAGGCTGGCCTTCAGATGATTCAAGACACCCTTGTTATAGGAACTTGGGGAAATATAAGTATAAAGGTTCCAAACACAGAGAGTTTTGCAATCACACCTAGTGGAGTTAACTACTCTGATATAACTCCAGATGATATTGTTATTTTAAATTATAATGGTGATGTTGTTGAGGGAGATAAAATTCCATCAATTGAGTGGCCACTTCATGCAGCTGTATATAAAGCAAGAGAGGATATCTCTGCTTTAATGCATACTCATAGTCCTTATGCTTCTGCACTATCAGCAGCAAGAAAACCAATTCCACCAGCAGTGGAGGATGTTATTCAGATTGTTGGAGGTGAAGTATCTGTTACAAAGTATGCACTTCCAGGAACAAAAGAGCTTGGAGAGGCAACTGTTGAGGCGTTAGGGGATAAGAATGCTGTTCTTTTGGCCAATCATGGATTATTAGGAGCTGCAAAAACTATAGAAGAGGCTTTTAAAATATGTAAAATTGTTGAAAAAGGGGCTCAAATAACACTTTTAGCTCAAATGGTTGGAGGAGTTGTTCCACTATCAAAAGAGGAGTGTGATATCATGAGAGATTTTTATCTTCATCATTATGGTCAAAAAAAGTAAAAAACCATTTAAATAATAAATTTTTTTATGAAAAAAAGTTTAAATTCAACTTATTGTTTAATCTTTTTAACACTACTATTTTTGGAGGTCTATTATGATTCTAAGAGAACCAATTAATGGATTGACACACTTTATTGGTGCACTTTTGTCTATTGTTGCATTGGTTGTTTTGGTTGTTTATTCTGCTATTGATGGATCTGTTTGGCATGTTGTTTCATTCTCCATTTATGGAACAAGTATGTTTCTTTTATATCTGTTTAGCTCTCTATATCATTGGCTTCCCTTAAAATACAAAGGGGTTATGAAAATGAGAAAACTTGATCATATGATGATTTTTGTAATGATTGCAGGTAGTTATACCCCAATGTGTTTAATTCCACTTAGAGATGTTTGGGGATGGAGTCTTTTTGGAACAGTTTGGGGAATTGCAATAACTGGATTTTTTATTAAAATATTCTGGCTAAATGCTCCAAGAGTTTTATATGTATCAATATATATTGCAATGGGTTGGCTTGTTGTTATTGCTATATACCCAATATCAAAAGTTTTTCCAACAGGTGGTATTGTATGGCTTACAATGGGTGGTATATTTTATACATTTGGAGCTGTGATTTATGCAAAAAAAAGACCAAATCCAATTCCACATATTTTTGGTTTTCATGAAATATGGCATATTTTTGTAATGCTTGGTAGTGCTTCTCACTTTTGGATGATGTGGAAATATATTTTACCCATGAAATAATTTTTTTGATTTTTATTAATTTAAAAAAAGATTTCTTTTGATTTTTTATTATAAAAATCAGACTATTTAAAGGATTTTAAATGAAAATAAAACATTTTGAAACAGTATCAATTCATGGAAAAAAAAAGGAGAAAAATCCAGAAAATGCACTAAATTACCCAATTTTTCAAACATCAACATTTACATTTAACTCTGTTGAGGATGCAGAAAAAGCATTCTCATTTGAATCATCAGATTATGTTTATACACGGGGAAATAACCCAACAATAAAGCAATTTGAGGATAGAATGAGTGATTTAGAGGAGGGAATTGGTGCTGTTGCATTCTCTTCTGGAATGGGAGCTATTTCATCAACTCTTTTCTCACTTTTAAAACCGAATGATGAAGTAATTGCACACCCTGTTTTATATGGTTCATCATATAATGTTTTAAATACCCTTTTGCCAAAATTTGGAGTAAAAACAGTTTTTACAAATTTAACAACAGATGATTTTGAGTCTAAAATAACAAAAAACACAAAAGTTATCTATTTTGAAACCCCTGTTAATCCAACATTAGAGATTATTGATATTGAGATGGTCTCAAAAATAGCTAAAAAATATAGTATTAAAGTTGTTGTTGATAACACTTTTGCAACTCCATATTTTCAAAAACCATTAACATTGGGAGCTGATGTTGTTGTTCATAGTGCCACAAAATATATTGGTGGTCATGGAGATGTTGTAGCTGGTGTTGCTATTTCAAAAGATATTGATTATATAAATAGTTTAAAATTTAACTATATGTGTGAATTTGGTTCTGTTTTATCTCCATTTAATGCTTGGTTACTTTTAAGAGGTTTAAAAACATTAGCATTACGAGTTCGAGTTCACTCTGAAAATGGTAAAAAAATAGCTCAATATCTAATAAATCATCCACTTATTGATAGAGTTTTCTATCCTAATCAGGGAGGAATTATCTCTTTTGAAGTTAAGGGGGGATTTGAAAAGGCAAAACAGTTATTAAACTCTTTAAAAATGATAAAAATTGCTGTTAGTTTGGGTGATACAGAAACACTTATCGAACATCCTGCCTCTATGACTCACAGAAGTTTATCAAAAGAGCAACTTAAAGAGTTTAATCTTACTGAAAATATGATTAGAATATCTGCTGGATTGGAGCATTATGAGGATATCATATCTGATTTAGATGAAGCTCTATCAATATTAATGTAAATTATATCTATATTATTCTTAAAAAATCTTAAAGTTTCTTTAAATTTACTATTTTCTCTTTTATTGTAAGAGATAATTTTTATTTTTTACTAATAAATCAAAAAATAATTTAATTGACAAAATATTTTTTAAATTATAAAATCTGTTCAGCCTCTTAATAGCTTAAAAAGGGATAAAATGGATTCAAATGATATAGAGCTTTTAAAAAAAGAGTTAGATTTTTTAAAAAAACAGTTTCTTTTTAGAGTTGAGCAACTCCAAAATAAAATAGAGGCTTTAGAGAACTCAAAAGAGTCTATTTTTCCTGAAATTTACTATAAAAAGCTTAATTTCGATTCTGAAAATTCA
>DYRY01000012.1:5595-9806 GCA_020718465.1 Anaeromyxobacter dehalogenans
GATTCTGAAAATTCAGATAAATCAGAACACTTTCAACCTCAAAATAAAAGTGATATAGATGAAAACTCAAAAGAAATAAACAAGGATTATTTTTTAAATGAAAAAAACAGTATTTTAGAAAAAAACAGTATTTTAGAAAACAATAAAAAAGATGAATATATCAAAAATGATATAATTCATAAAACAACTTTTTGTTGAGAAAAATCATAAAAACTCCTTTTTATATCCAATTTTTAGGAAGTTTAGAACCATTTTTTATTTAATAATTCCAATAATTCCATTTTATTTTTCATTTAAAAGGGGTTACTCTTTTTCACTTATAATATATTGGTTAACTCCTGTTTTATATTTTGTTATTTTTAAATTTACCAAAAGAGATGCTTTAAAAAAAGAGATAAAGAGCCAATTTTGGTATAAAGTTGAACACTTATATTTAAATACTCTTTTTATTTTAGAATATTACTTTGCTTTAGCATATTTGATATACAATCAATCATCAATTATATTTACTTTTGTGTTAATTATTCACTCAATTGCTCTTTTATTTTTATCTATTGGTAAAAATCTACAGTTTTTATCTAAGTTCTCTTTTGTTTTGTTTGTGGTTGTTGTTTTTAAAGTCTTATTTTACGACTTAGAGTCAAATAAAAAATATAACATTATGAGTAATTTAAAATAAATATTACATCTTGATTTATAATCTATATTAATTTAAAATAAAAACTCAAGATTAGAGGAGATTTTATGTCCAAAAAACTTTTACAAGCAGTTTTATCAAATCAGATAAGTGAAGTTGAGAAATTACTACGAAGAGGTGAAGATCCATACTTTAAAGGGGCAGATGGATTAAACTCTGTTGATATTGCTTGTGAAAATGATTCTGCAGATATTTTGTCTCTTCTTTTAAAGTACAAAAGAGATTTAAATTCAAAAGATAGTAATGGTTATACAATTTTGATGAGAGCCTCAATGTGGAGTGATAAAGAGAGTATTGTGGATATACTTCTATCCTACTCATCAGATAGTGAGATAAATTTTCAGGGGGTAGGAGGAAAAACCGCACTTATGTTAGCAGCTCAAAGTAGTAATAATCTATATTTAAAAAGAGTTTTAGATAAAAGAGCTAAATTAGAGGCAAGAGATAGTGATGGTTGTACTGCTTTAATTTATGCAATAAGAAATAGAAATAGTGTTGGAGTAGAGATGCTTCTTGAAAAAGGGGCAAACTTATATGTAAAAGATAATCATAATTGGAATGTTCTATTTTGGGGTATTGATAGTGAACCAGATAATACTAATTGGATAAAATTCTGCTTATCAAAAGGGGTATCTTTAGCAGATAGAGATATAAATGGTTTAACTGTTATTGATTTTGCTCCATCAAACTCATTTGCAAAACTGTTTTTTCAGGAGTTAAATAGTAAAGAGGAGTTAAAAACATTTGATAAATTACTTCAAGCAATAAAAAATAGAGATTCATTTGATGTTGAAAAAAAAGTTTCACAACTAAAAAACATAGATATTAAAGATGATGATGGTGTAACTCTTCTAACTCACTCTGTAATGGTAAAAAATAATCTACAAATAGTTAAGCTTTTAGTTGAATTAGGAGCTAATATTAATAGTGTTGATAAAAGAGATGTATCAACTCTTATGTATGCCTCAATGACAGAGAGTAATATTGAAGTTGTAAGATATCTTGTTTCAAAAGGAGCTAATGTTGCTTTTTGTAATCAAAAAAATAAAACTGTTTTTGATTATGCTTTAGATGATAGTTATAGTTGGTTGAATATTGGTTATAATCATCTAAATCCTAATAAAACAAAAGAGATTAAAAGTTTAAATAACAATCAAAATAGTTCTAAAAATGTTTTTAATAATGATAATTTAAAAAATCATAATAAAACCGTTTTTGATGAAAAAAAAGAGTCTGAATTGGTTTTTAAAGAGATTCTTAAAGGAAATAGTGCTGATTTTAAACTAATAATATCCTCAATTGAGAAAGGAGTTAATCCAAATTTGGTTGATGAGGATGGTATTTCAATATTAATGCACTCCTGTTCAACAAAAAATGGTTTTCAACTTGTAAAAAAATTGATTCAATTTGGAGCTGATATTAATAAAACTGATTCAAAAGGAAAAACTGCTATTTTTTATGCTATTATGAGTTCTGAAAATAGTGAAACTATCCAATTTTTAATTCAAAATGGTGCTAAAAAAGATATTGTAACTCCTAAAAACAAAACAGTTTTTGATTTTACACTAAATGAATATATTAATTTATTAAAAAATTCAAATTTTTTAGATTTAGCAAACTTATCACAACTTCAAAATAACAGTAATAAAATTTTTGATGAAAAAAATCTACAAAATCATAATAAAACCGTTTTTGATGAAAAAAAAGAGTCTGAATTGGTTTTTAAAGAGATTCTTAAAGGAAATAGTGCTGATTTTAAACTAATAATATCCTCAATTGAGAAAGGAGTTAATCCAAATTTGGTTGATGAGGATGGTATTTCAATATTAATGCACTCCTGTTCAACAAAAAATGGTTTTCAACTTGTAAAAAAATTGATTCAATTTGGAGCTGATATTAATAAAACTGATTCAAAAGGAAAAACTGCTATTTTTTATGCTATTATGATTCCTGAAAATAGTGAAATGATTCTATTTCTAATTCAAAATGGTGCAAAAATAGGGATTGTTACAAGTAAAAATAAAAATATTTTTGATTTTACACTTGATGAATATAAAAAATTACTTTACTCTTTTTAGTTTTAAAAATACAAAATAGTTCCACTCTTTTTACTTAAAAAAAACAATTTAATTCTAATCCTGAAGAACAAAATTGATTGTATATGTTATAATGCTTGCTGTTTTTTCACCATTTGAAAGAATTGCTGGGGTAAAAGTAAATGCTTTTACAGCTTTTAAAGCCTCTTCATCCAAACCAAATCCAAGACCTTTAATAATTTTTGCATTTGTAACAACTCCAGTTTTATCAATTTCTAATTTTAAAACAATAGACCCCTCAATTTCTGCATCTTTTGCTACTTTTGTATATGATGGACGAACAACCTTTTTAGGAACTGCTTTCTCTTTTATTTTGAGTGGAGGAGCTTTAACTATTGCAACCTCTTTTTTAGGGGCAGGTAAAGTACCATCATAAACTCCAATATCTTTTGGTTTTCCATTCTCCCAACCTGTTTTATAGTCTGTCATTAATGTATTTCCAACTTGAACTTGAAAAGTTCCACCTCCAGAACCAGAAACAGTATTCATACTAACACCAAAAACAGGTGTTGATGTTTTTTTTACCTCTTTTTGCTCCTCTTTTACCTCTTTTTTCTCATTTATTGGATTTTTAGGAATCTCTTTCTTAGGTTCCTCTTTTTTAGGAATCTCCTTTTTTTTAGCAACCTTTTTTATCTCTTTTTTAGGTTCAATTTTTTTAGGTTCCTCTTTTTTTACCTCTTCAATTTTTGGTTCTTCGATTTTAGGAGGCTCTTTTTTTATTTTATTAATTTTCATTTTAACATTTTCATACTTTTTTCTCTCCTTTATGGGAGGTGGAGAGTAGCTTTTTATTGAAACCCCTAAAAGAGTGTTAAGTGTTAAAGAGAGAACTATTCCTACAATTAAACCTGTTGATGTATTATACATTTTTCCCTCACTGTTGTTCATCTTCAATATTGAAAGCATAATCAACAATACCTGCAATACGAATGATATCAACTAACTTTATAACTTTACCATATTGTGCCTCATTATCAGCAGCAATAACAATTTGAAGTTTTCCATTTTCTGCATTTTTTTTCTTATTTTCAAGATATCCTAAAATCTCATTTATTTCAATTGGATTTCCCTCAACAAAGAATTTACTCTCTTTTGTCATAACAATTGATACTGTTTCTGTTGGGGTAGATTCTCCCGTTGATGCTGTTGGTAATTTAACAGGAATTGATGGTGTTACAATAAAACTGGCTGTAAGCATAAAAATTATCAATAAAACAAGCATAACATCGACCATTGGGGTTATGTTAATATCCGTAATCATTCCATCATCATTATGTGATTTTCCACCTGCCATTTTAAATCTCCTTTATTTTTTATTTTTTTTATTTTTATCTGATTTTTTTTGATCTTTTTTTTCTTTTTCTAAATTGCTATTTTTCTCTTCTGAAATACTATTATTTTCAGAATTTATTAAA
>DYRY01000012.1:9906-22852 GCA_020718465.1 Anaeromyxobacter dehalogenans
CCCCCTCTCTTTTTTCATCTAAATTATTTTGTTCTTCTTCTGTTTCATTTTTGAAAGAATCATTTTTACTTAAAAAATTTTCCTCTTTTTTTTCAGAAGTGATATGATTTTCAGAATCTAACTCAATTTTTTTTTTTGAATCGTTTTTTGAATCTATTGTGGTTTTACTTGTATTCATTTTTTTTTGAGGAGGAGTATTATCTGAACTTTCATCATCTCTTTTGATATAGCTCATTAAAACCCCAGCAAGAATATCGGTATTTGTTTGGATAACTTTAACTTTTCTAGTAAAATAGTTAAATGCAATAACAGCAGGAATGGCAACCGCAAGACCAACACCAGTTGCAATAAGAGCCTCAGCAATACCAGCCATAACAGCTGCTTGACCTGCCTTTAACATATCCCCACCAGCAGAGTTCGATGCTTCAGCAAGATCTTTAAAAGCTTTAATAATACCTAAAACAGTTCCAAAAAGACCAATAAATGGGGTATTATTACCTAGTGTTCCTAAAATCGTTAAGTTTCTATCTAAAACAACTCTGTTTGTATTTTTCATGGATTCAATTGTTTCTTCAACACTTTCAGCACCAAAATCAATCATTTTTACCCCTTCAATAAGGGCATTTGTCTCAAATGAGCGTTTTTTTGATAGTTCACTTTTAACAGACTCAATATCTCCAGAAAATAGTAGATCTCTAAATTTTGCCTGAAAACTATTTATGTTAAGTCTATATTTAAAATAAAAAAAAGTTCTTTCAACCATAACTGCAACTTCAAGAATAAATAAAGCAATTAACAGCCATAATATCCACTCTGCACCAAAATTTGTAGCTTTTAAAAGTTCATTTGTAAGCATAAAACTCCTTTTACAAGTCCATCAACTCAAAACAATATAATTAAAAACAGAAAAAAGTCAACAAACAATCATACTGTTTTCACAAAAAACATTTCAATCTAAATAAAAAATCATAATAGATTTTTTAAACTCTATAACACTAACACCAAAGAAATATAAATATCTTACTTTAAAATAAAAAAAAACAAAAAATAAATCTGTTACTTTAAAATAAAAAAATGAGTGTTTTTGTTAATATATAAAAGATTTTTAAAGATATTTTTTAGTTTTATTTGAAAACTAAAATGTATATATCTAAAATTAAACAATCAAAAACAGATAAAATTGCATAAAAACAATATAATTTCTTGATAATTATCCTCTTTAAAGTTATGATAAAATGATTGCTTTTATTTGAGAGGTATCTATGAAAAAGCTTACTTTTTTTATAGCTTTGTTAGTTTTTGGGTTTTTAACAGGTTGTGGTAATGAACCAACAAATAAAACCTGTGGTGGTCCTTGTGATGCAGGGTACTATTGTGATACAACCTTAGATTTTTGTGTTCCTTATGAGTGTTCAGATCAGTATCCAAAAGGGAGCTGTTCAAAAGAGGAGCCTGTAAAAGGGAAAAAATCTTTAGCTTGTGAAGATGGTGTTTGTGTTCCTCAAGCATGTTCTACCACTTATAAAGGTGGATATTGTGATGACGGTCAAGTTTGTAGCTCATTAGGAAAATGTGAAACTCCAGAGTGTTCTGCAACATATCCAAATGGTAGTTGTCCAGACGGTAAACTTTGTAATGCTGGAGTTTGTCAAGATTTTAGTTGTTCTCCTCAAAATCCAAATGGTAGTTGTCCTGATAGTCAATATTGTGATAGTGGAGTTTGTAAGCAATACCAATGCTCCTCTTCACATCTAAATGGCTACTGTCCAAATGGTCAAACTTGTGTTGGTGGAACATGTATTAATGAAGGTGATATCTGTTCAACACAAAATCCAAATGGGGCATGTCCTGTTGGTCAAGCTTGTGTAAATGGAACTTGCCAAACACAACCATGCTCTGAAGATTATCCAGATGGAAGTTGTCCAGAGGGTGAATACTGTAGTCGTATATATAGTGGTGGAGAATACACTGTTGAGTGTAAACCACTTGATTGTTCTATTGAAAATCCAACAGGAAGTTGTCTAAATGGTCAAGTTTGTGTTAATGGTATTTGTGGACAAGATAGTTGTGCAGGAACTTGTGGTCCACGAGAGATTTGTGAATTTGGTCAATGTAACCCAGATCCATTTTTCTGCTCTCCTGAATCACCAAGAGGATGGTGTCCAAATGGTCAAAGCTGTATTGATGGGAGTTGCAAAACTCCAACAGTATCTCCTTGTGATAATATTCAATGTGATAGTGGTAAACAGTGTTTAGTAATTGGTGGAAATGGAATTTGTACAGATCTTGGTGATATCTGTTCTCAATCAAATCAAGCAGGTCTTTGCAATGATGGTGAAGTTTGTGTTGGTGGAGTTTGTGTTGATGATATATCAGAACAATGTAATGGTGGTTGTTCTGAAGGGAAAGTATGTAATACATCAACTGGTTTATGTGTTGATAATCCTTGTGTTGGAATAACTTGTTCTGATGTTAACTCTATGTGTGTTCCAAAACTTGATGATTTAACAACTCCATATCGCTGTATATGCAAACCAGGTTATGCTCTTGATTTTAATCAAGGAATCTGTATTTTTGATGGTGATGATTGTACGGGTGTTGATTGTGGAGAAGGAGTTTGTCGTTTAAGTGAGTATGAACCAAATGGTTTTTGGTGTCAATGTGATGAGGAAATGGAATATTTAAATCCTCCACAAAAAAACTTTTGTATTGATCCATCACAATATAACTACTGTGATGATTCTTGGCATTGTGAGCCACATGGAGAGTGTGTTATTGTTGAGAGAGGTGAAGATCGTTATGCAACATGTGAGTGTGATAATGGCTATCTTTTTAACCTTGAAAACAGAAATTGTGAGGCAGGTATCTCTTGTGGGAATAATATATGTAATCCACTTGGAGAGATTTGTCAAACAGTTGGAAATAATAGTTACTGTGTTGCACAGGCATGTAGTCCTGAATACATAGAAGGAGATTGTGGATCAAGTGGAATTTGTGTTAATGGAGCTTGTGTAATTCAAGAGTGTCGTGCAAATTACCCATCTGGAAGTTGTTTTGATGGTTATCAATGCCATAATGGTGTTTGTGAGCATCCTACAACTGCTGGACCAAAACTTATTGGTGAAAGTTGTGATCTTGAAGCAAACAACTGTGAAGCAACTGCACTGTGTTTTCCAAATCCATCAGGAGAGGGAAAATGTATTCAGATGTGTGATGTTTCAAATCGAAGTTGTAATGACCCACTTCAAGTTTGTGTGAGTCGTGGAGTTTTTAGAGAGAATAATTTTGAGTATATTGGTGTTTGTGTAAAAGATGAAGGTTGTAATATTGCAACAAGTGATGGTTGTCCATATCAAGAGCAGGTTTGTTTAGCATTTCAAAGCACATCTGTAACTCAATGTTACTATACAGGACCAAGACCATTGGGGGCAACTTGTAATACTTCTCAAGCAACACAGTTATGCCAAGAGGATTTACTTTGTGTTGAGGGACGTTGTGTTCCAAACTGTTCAAGATATGAGTATGAGTCAGATTTCTGTTATAACTATTTTGAAATGAGTTATCAATTTAAAGATCTATCTTTAACATCTTTTGGTGCAGCAACATTTAGAACAACAATTAATAAAGATAGTGCAACACTTTGTAATCCAGAGTTAGGAAATAGTTGTGGTTCTCAAACTTGTTTACTTGTTCAACAAAAAGATACAACTAATACTGCATCTGCTCAAATTGGTCTTTGTACAGAGTCTTGTAATCCAGCTGGAACCCCATTTAGAACACAGTGTAGTGCAAATAAAATATGTTATAATGCCTACTCTGGAGTTGGTGGAATCTGTCTTCCTGAAAATGATTGTGACCCATATTTAACTGTTGGTCATGGTTGTGGTGGAACTGAGGCTTGTTATGCGATTACAGATAATGCTTCTGCATGTATGAAAGCTGGGTGGGCTACTCCTGAAGATAATTGTGATTTTACAACAGACCTAAAAATCTGTCAAATGGGACAATGTCTTGAAGGA
Organism: Anaeromyxobacter dehalogenans; assembly: GCA_020718465.1. Lineage (GTDB taxonomy): Bacteria > UBP6 > JAFGXH01 > JAFGXH01 > JAFGXH01 > JAFGXH01. The sequence goes on from DYRY01000012.1 coordinate 13,926, forward strand.
AAATGTAGAACTGTTTGTGATAGAGGTGATGCAAATTTTGAGTGTCAATTTAGTGGAAATAGTTGCCAAGCAACAACAGATACATACTACTCAAATAGTTCATATTTTGGAACATCACTTTATGGTGTTTGTAAATAGTTAAATTACTCAAAATAACAAAAAATATCTATTAACTTCGGTAATTTAAAAGTAACTGTTCATTAAAAAAAATTATTTATATTTAAAATTCTTTTAGGTAGTTACAAAAAAAAATGAATAAAAATCTCTTTTATTGACAAAAATTTGAAAAAACATTACACTAGTTTGTACTTTTTGAGGCAAAAATGAGATATTTTCTATATTTTTTAATAATATCAAATTTTTTATTGGTTGCTTGTTCTGAAAAAACATCAACAAATACAAATGCATGTTCTACTGAATACAGTAATGGCTATTGTGCAAAGGGATCAAAATGTCTTGATGGAGTCTGTATTGATAATCTTGAGCTTTGCTCAACCTACAATCCACATGGATTATGTTCACTTGGATTGATTTGTGATGAGGGGGTTTGTAAAAAATCTCTTAACCCATGCTCTCAAAATGATATTGATGGATACTGTGATAATGAAAATAGTGTCTGTTTTTATGGTGAATGTAAAGATAAATCTGTTATTTGCTGGATTAACAATACATCTGGTGAGTGCCCATCTGGATTAAGTTGTGTAAATGGATTTTGTGAAAAAGTTGACTCTCCCTGTTCACAACTTAATAAAAATGGATTTTGCCCAGAATCTATGGTTTGTCTTGAGGGGCAATGTCGATTTACAACAGATTTATGTTCTGAAAATAATAAAACAGGTCTTTGTAAATCAGGAAAATACTGTTTAGATGGTGAATGTTATCCTATTTTATGTTATGAGGGGCAAATAAGAACATGTTATCTTTTAGATCCTAGAGAGGTTAATGTTGGAATTTGTAGAGAGGGAGTTCAATTTTGTGCTGGAAATAGTTGGGGAGAGTGTATTGGTTCAATAACACCACAACTTGAACAATGTGATGGAGTTGATAATAACTGTGATGGTGATATTGATGAGAATGTTTTAAATGGATGTGGTTTTTGTGGTGAAGAGCCACAAGAGATTCCAAATAACTATATCGATGACAATTGTGATGGAAAAATTGATGAAACAGATGAGAATCCGAATGGTTTTGAGCATTGTGATGGAAGAACAAATCAGCCATGTTATACAGGTCTTTCTGGAACATCAGGAAAAGGGATTTGCAAAGGAGGAGTAAGAGATTGTCTTCCTGATGGAAGATGGGGAATTTGTAGAGGAGAAACTCTTCCTCAAGTTGAGATTTGTGGGGATAATTTAGATAATAATTGCAATGGAATTATTGATGAAAACTGTTATAGTGTTTGCAATCCAAATACAGAGGAGATTTGTGGTAATCATAAAGATGATAACTGTAATAATTTAATTGATGAGGGTTGTATAACTGTTGGTAGAGAAGAGTGTGATGATATTGAGATTTGCAATAATGGATTTGATGATAATTGTGATGGTCAAATAGATGAAAATTGCCCTTGTAGTGGTACTCAAGAGTGTTATGCTGGAGATCCATCAAATATTGGAGAGGGAAAATCATGCAAAAAAGGTACAATGAGTTGTATTGGTGGTGAATTTTGGGGTTCATGTATTGGAGAGATTCTTCCAGAGTATGAGCTTTGTGATACTACGGATAATGATTGTGATGGAGAGATTGATAATAATGCATTAGATGCTGATAGTTGTGGAAACTGCTCTTTTACAGCCTTATTTGAGATTTGTGGTGATGGTATTGATAATGATTGTAATGATGTTACAGATGAAAACTGTCCTATTTTCTGTATTGCAGAGGAGGAGGTTTGTGATAGTATTGATAATGATTGTGATGGGTTAATTGATGAGGGTGTTGTTAATGCTTGTGGAACATGTGGTGAAAGTTGTTATGAGATAGAGATTGCAGGTCCAACAGGATTCCAAAATGGTATTTATGATGGTTTAAGCAATGAGGAGAATCCAAACGAAATAACATTAGACTCATCAACAATTCAAAATGATTTTATTTGGATTGCAAATAGTGGTGATGATACTGTCCATAAAATAAACACATCAACTGGTCAAAAAAGTGGTCCTTTTAATGTTGGTAGAAATCCATCAAGAACTGCTGTTGATAAAGATGGTTCTGTTTGGGTAGGAAATAGATATGGAAACTCTATCACTAAATTGGCAAGTGATGGCTCACTTTTAAGAACAATAACATTAGCTCAAGGTTGTTCTCCACGAGGTCTTGCATTAGATAAAAATGGTAATTTATGGGTTGGTTGCTACTCAACTTCTCTTGAAGGTATGGTTGAGGCAGATGGCTATCTTTATAAAATAAATCCAGATGGAATTATTGAAAATGGATATCCATATCAAACAAATGTTCCAATTTATGGTCTTGCGATAGACAAACATGGGTTTTTATGGAGTTCTCGTCTTGACTCAAGAAGTAATACTTCAAAAATATTTAAAGTTGATACATCAAAATTAACAACAGACTCTAGTTTTATAAAGAAATTTGATTTTCCATATAATACATATGGTATTGTTATTGATGGGGATAATAATATCTGGTTTGGTGGATGGGAAGATAATGATGTTAAAAAAGTTGTTTATAATGAAACAACAGACTCAATATCAGTAACCTCTTTTCCATCAGGTTATAGTAGAGGGCGAGGAGTTGCTGTTGACAGTTTAGGAAATATTTGGTGTTCTTTTAGTGATTCAAATAAACTTGTTAAATATAGTTCAAGTGGTGAAGTTTTAGGTGCTTTTGATACTGGTGCTCATCCTGTTGGTGTTGGTGTTGATGCCTCTAATCAAATTTGGGTTATGAATCTTTATAGTCATAATAGTATGGAGTTTTCACAAAGTGGGGATAGACTTCAAACAATTGCTGTTGGTCAAAATCCATACTCCTATTCTGATATAACAGGATTTAATTTAAGAAACATTGTCTCTCCAAGTGGAACTGTAAGAGTAATTATTGACACAAATAGAGTTCAAAATGATGCAATTTTAGATGCAATCTCTTGGGATGGGGATACTCCAAATGGTTCATTAATAACAGCAAGAGCAAGAATTTCAACCTCAAGAGGTGATTTTGCTCTTGCTGAAGAGGATGGAGCCCCAATTTGGAGTGAAATATCAACAATGAGTGGTAGAAAACTTGTTTGGCCAAATGGAGCTTCAAATATTGGCAGATATATTCAAATTGAGATTTTCATGAAAATAGGTTTATCTGATGATGCAATACCTGTTTTAAGAAAAATCTGGGCACATTGGCAAAGAGATTAATTCAAAGAGTGATTACTATTAATTTGCATTTTTTTTAATAATTTGCTAAAAAGTGGATACTATTTTTGTGGATTTTTATGATTATAAGATTTTTTATAGCATTTTTTTTTGGAGTGTCACTTATATTGGTAACACTTTTATGGGGCTCTTTTTTTGCTGTTTTTGGAGTTATAAAAATCATTTTTCCATTCAAGATTGTGTATAAAAAAATGGGAGCTCCTCTTCATCTTTTTGCAGATTTATGGAGTTGGGGTATTGTTAAAGTTATTGATATATTCTCTGGAATAGAGTGGGATATTAGAAATAGTGCAAAATTAGATAGGAACTCTTGGTTTTTAATTATATCAAACCATCAATCATGGAATGATATATTAGTTTTAATGAAAGTTTTCCATTTTAAAATCCCATACTACAGATTTTTTATAAAAAGAGAGCTTTTATACTTTCCTATAATGGGTTTTTTCTGGTGGGTTTTAGATTATCCAACAATGCGAAGATATTCAAAAGAGAAATTGGCTAAAAATCCAGAACTTGCAGTAAAAGATAAAGCAGAGACAGTAAAACAGGCAAAAAGATATCATTCCTATCCTGTTTCAATAGTAAATTTTTTGGAGGGAAGTAGATTTACTCCTGCAAAAAAAGATAGACAACAATCACCATTTAATAATTTACTAAAACCAAAAGCTGGTGGAATATCATTAATGCTATCATTAATGCAGGATAAAATTAAAAAAGTTTTAAATGTAACAATTGTTTATCAAGAAAAAGAGAGAGGATTTTTAGATTTATTAACAAGAAAATTTAAAAAAATAGTTATTCAAATTGAAGAGATTACTCCAGATTCCTCGTGGTTTGGTGATTATGAGAATAATTTAGAATTTCGTGAGTCTTTTCAAAATAAAATAAATATTTTATGGCAAGAGAAAGATATATTAATAGAAAAAATCTCTAAAAAATAAAATATTTTATATAGTAATAATAAGTTGTTATAACTATTATGTATAAATTCTGAGTATATTTTTTTTTAGTATAGTTTTTCTTAACATCATAAAATCTTTAATTCAAATCTTTTCATTATTTTTAATATAAAACATATAAAAAAAAATTAAGAGTATTTTTATGTTTTTTTTGTCTTGTAATATTGTAGCAAAAAATATTTTTATATTTTTTTATCTTGTAATATTTTAGCAAGAACTATTTTTATGTTTTTTTATCTTGTAATATTGTAGCAAAAAATATTTTTATGTTTTTTTGTCTTGTAATATTTTAGCAAGAACTATTTTATATAAAATTTAAAAATTAATATTGATTTATATATAAAAAAATAGATATATAACAGTTATAAAAATATTCAAATAGAAAAATTACAGATTATAAGTATTAAACAATTTTCACTCAATATAAAAGAGTAAACAGAATTAAATATTTAAGATTATTTAATGAAGAAAATTATTTAGATATTAAGCATCAAAGTTTGTCCGCTGCTATTTGTGCCAAACCAGAACGTTCACCTCTTCTTAATTTTGCACTTCCAGTTATAGTTTCATCTTTTAAACGCTCAATAACATGCACTAAACCATTATTTGTTGCATCAAGATATGGTTGGTCAATTTGATATGGATCTCCAGTAAGAACTACTTTTGTTCCCTCTCCTGCACGTGTGATAATTGTTTTAATCTCTAAACGAGTTAAGTTTTGAGCCTCATCAACAATTAAAAACTGTTTTGGAATAGAGCGACCTCTGATGTATGTTAATGGTTCAACCTCAATTAATCCCATATTAAAAAGATCATCCATTCTTTTTTTATAGTTTTTTGCTTTTGAGGCATCACCAGATGCTAAAATCAACTCAAGATTATCATAAATTGGTTGCATCCAAGGACGAAGTTTCTCATCAACATCACCAGGTAAAAATCCAATATCTTTTCCCATTGGAAAAACAGGGCGACTCACAAGAATTTTATCATAAACACCTCCGGTTGTTTTTGCAAGACCAGCTGCAATTGCAAGAAGTGTTTTTCCTGTTCCAGCTTTACCAATTAGAGAAACTAATTTAATACTATCATCCATTAAAAGGTCAAATGCAACTCTTTGCTCCTCATTTCTTGGTGATATTCCAAAAACATCTTGAGTTATTTTATAATCAACAAGCTCAAAAAATCTACTTTCCCCATTATATCTTGCAACATAGTGATACTGCTCATCATCTTCACTTGTAAAAATGGCATACTCATTTGGATAGAAAGGTTCATCTACTTCATCAAAAGTTATATATTTTTCACTATATAACTCCTCTAAAAAATCAGATGATACAACTACTTTTCTATAGCCATCAAAAACTTCATCAATTTTTAAATCACCATGTTCACTATAGTTTTCTGATTTTATTCCAAGTGCATCTGCTTTAATTCTTAAGTTTGTATCTTTAGAGATAAAAATCACTTCATCATCTGGATGTTTTTTCTTCTCATTAAGTGCAACAATTAAAATTCTATTATCCTCTTTTTTCCAATCTAAAGAGGTTTCATATTTTGAATCCATTAGTTTATCATTAATCTCAATTTTTAGAGTAATATTATCAGTAACTTTTACTCCTTCTGTGGAGATTGTACCAATATTATCTCTAAAACAGTCAACGAGTTTAGAGAAATGTCTTGCATTTCGACCAAGATTATCCATATTTCTTTTGAATTTATCTAACTCTTCAATAACAGCAATTGGTATAATAACCTTTGCATTGGTGAATGTTGTAACAATGTTAGCATCATCTAAAATAACATTTGTATCAAGAATATAACGTCTCATTTTCACCTCAATAAGTTAATTTTTCTTAAAAAACAAAAAAATCATAAATTAACAGTGGGTTAAAACCCACTGAATGTAAAAAAAGTTAAAATTTCTTAATAAAACAAAAAAGTTAATCTTTTTACTTCAACTATCAAACAAAAAACTGTTTTTAACAGATTCTCAATTTTTAACAAAATAGTTATAATTTTATTAAAATTATAACTATTATTAAATATTTTCTATAAAAAAGGGTTTCTAAAAACTCTATCAACAATCATTTCAGCCTCCATATATGGGTTGGTTTCTCCATCTAAAATTTTACTCAAAATAGACTCTTTCTCCTCTTTTGTTAACAAAAGATTTACTCTCTCTTGAATAAGATGATTTAGTATAGATGTAAACTCCAATTTTTTTCGCTCTAAGTTTAGAGATTTACAAAAACTATTTTTTTCATTTTTAAGAGAATACAACATCTCGATAAGCTCTTTAATCCCCTCTCCTTTCTCGGCAACTGTTTTTAAAACAGGTGGTTTTTTATCTCTTGAATCCATCATTAACATTGAGTTAACATCAGAGATTGTTCTATCAGCACCATTTAAATCAGCTTTATTAAGAACAAAAACATCTGCAATCTCCATTATTCCAGCCTTAATTGCCTGTATATGGTCTCCCATACCTGGAACAAGAACAACAACAGATAAATCTGCTATTTTGCATATATCAATCTCATCTTGACCAACCCCAACAGTCTCTATAATTACAATATCATTTCCCATTGCATCTAAAATCTTGATGATATCTGATGTTGACCGAGATAATCCTCCAAGGTTTCCTCGTGTTGCAACAGAGCGTATGAAAACTCCCTCATCATTAAAATATTTTTGCATTCTAATTCTATCACCAAGAATTGCACCACCAGAGAATGGTGAAGTTGGGTCTATTGCAACTACTCCCACTTTTTTTCCTTCACCTCTAAAATGTTTAATTAATTGATTCACAAGAGTTGATTTTCCTGCACCAGGATTTCCTGTTATTCCAATAAGAAAAGCTTTTCCTGTGTATGGATATATAGCCTTTAACTCCTCCAGATAGTCATCTGCTTGATCATCAACTTTTCTTATTAGTTTTGCAGTTGCTCTAATATTACCTTTTATCACATCTTCATAAAGCATAAATACTCTTTAAAATTGTTTAAACTTTAGTTAAAAAAGATAATTTTTATGTTATCTCATATTTTTAAATAACATGATTTTTTATGTTATTTATATAAAAAAGATTAACATAAGTTAATCTTTTTATCAATTTTTTATTAAATAATTAGGATAATTACTATTTTTTACAAATAGTACATAATTTTATATCTATTTTTTTATTTTATATATTATTTACAACTGATTTATCTTTTTTCTTTATATAATTATTTTTTTGTTTTGTTTTACAAATAATTTATAAAAATATAGCTCTTTTTTTCATTTTATGTTATTGAATAATATTATGTTTTTTTTGTCTTATCTATTAATTAGATTTGAGGAGGAGTTATGAGAAAAATATTTTTTCTAGTTTTATTGGCTTTAGTTTTTACCTCTTGTGGAGCATCTAAAAAGGTTGAAAAAAAACCATCTTGGATTCAAGATAAAGTTGTTGTAGAAGATAATTCAAAAATATCTGCAGTTGGAGTCTCCTCATCAATGGGAAATGAGGGACGCTCTTGGGAGATGGCAGAGAAAGATGCACTTAGAAAAATATCTTTAGTGATTCAGGTTTATCAAGACTCATTTCAGCAAAGTTTTATGAATGTTACAAACACAACTCTTCAACAGAGAATTTTTCAAATGTCATCAAGTGTTAGTAGTGCTCATTTAAGTAGTTTAAAAACATTAAAACAGTGGAAAGATTCTAAAAAAGATAGCTACTATGTTTTAGTTGAGGCTGATTTAGGTGCAATTAAAAAAGGAGTTGTTAAAAAAATTGAGGAGGAGGTTGCTCCAGAGGAACAAAAGAATGCAATTGAGGATTTAGAGAAACGTTCTGCTGATGCACATGCAAGATTAAAAGATAAAATGAAAGATTTAAAATGGGATGAGTAATTAAAATCTATATTTTTCTATAAAGTTGAATGTTTCCAACAACACGCTCAAACATATTTGAAACCTTATCTGAAAGCTCTTGTGTATGCTCCATAACAAGAAGTCCATTATCAGCAAGAGCTCGATGATACATTTTAAAAACCTCAACTCTCTCCTCTGGTTGAAAATGAAGTAAAACATTTTTACAAACAATAAGATGAAATCCACTATCAATCTCTTTTAGAGAGAGTAAATTATGTTTTGTAAATTTTATTTTATCTCTAACTCTATAACTTATTTGATAACTATCTGGTAAATTTGACTCCTCAAAATATCTTTCAAACAGCTCTTGTGGAATCCTTTGAAGTTCATTTTTAGGATAGACTCCATTTTTTATAATTTTCTCAAAAAGATCACTTGTATCAATATCAGTTGCTGTTATTGAGATATTTCTAAACATAAAAGTACTCATTTTTTCAGCCAATAAAATTGTTAAAGAGTATGGTTCTTGCCCAGATGCACAACCTGCATCCCATATTTTTATGGATGAATTTCCACTTGTATATTCAAGTAGATACTCAATTGCAGTCTCAACAGAGTGTGTATCCCGAAAAAAATAGGTAAATGCCATAAAATCTCCAATAATATTAAGTATAAAAAAACAAAAAAACTTTATCATTTCTTATCTTTTTATTAAAAAAACAAAAAA
>DYRY01000012.1:22952-32194 GCA_020718465.1 Anaeromyxobacter dehalogenans
AAAAAAATTCTTTTATTTATTTTAATCTTTTTCTGTTAACAAAACAAGTGAATCAATATCAAGAATTAATCCAATTGTTCCATCCCCTAAAATCATTGCCCCCATAACACCATCAATTTTTCCAATATATTCTGAGAGTGGTTTAACAACAATCTGTTGTTGACCAACAATATCATCAACAAAAACACCAACGTTTTTACCTCTTGATTCAATAACAATTAAAATTCCATCATCTAAAGATGTTATTTTAGTTTTTTTATTATAAATCTCATGTATTCTTATTATTGGAAAAATCTGATCTCTAACTTTAATCAACTCCTGACCATCCATTGTTTTTGTTATTTGATCTAATGAAGGTCTAAGTGTCTCAACTATTAATAAAATTGGAATTGAGTATTGAGTATCTCCAACCACAATAACCATAACATCAAGAATTGCTAATGTTAATGGAATTCTCAAGGTTATTGTTGTTCCTCTATTCACTGTGCTTTCAACATTAATTGATCCATGAAGCTTCTCTATATTTTTTTTCACAACATCCATTCCAACACCACGACCAGAAAGGTCTGATATTTTATCTGCTGTTGAGAGACCTGGCTCAAAAATAAGATTTAATATCTCTTTTTCACTCATTGTTTTTGAATCTTTCTTCAACATCTCTTTTGATATAGCTTTTTCAAGAATTTTATCTTTGTCAATTCCCTTTCCATCATCAGATATAGATATTAAAATTTCATTTCCCTCATATCTTGCACCTAAAACAAGATTTCCATCCTCTTTTTTACCCTTTTTAACTCTATCTTGAGGTGTTTCAATTCCATGATCTATAGAGTTTCTAAGAATATGAACAAGTGGGTCTGAAATCTCTTCTATAACATTTTTATCCATCTCTGTATCTTGACCAAAAATAGAGAGCTCTATTTTTTTTGATGTAACTTTTGCAACCTCTTTAACAAGTCTTTTCATTTTTGTAAATAGTCCCTCAAGAGGCATCATTCTAATTGACATTGTTACTTCCTGAAGCTCTCGTATAATTTTATTCATCATATTAGCAGCTTTTGGAAAGTGTTCAAGCTCTAAACCACTAAGATCAGGTGAATTTATAACCATTGCCTCTGCAGTAATAAGTTCTCCAACTAAATTGAAAAGTTGGTCTAATTTATTTGTATCAACACGAATATCATTTCTTTTAACTTTTGCAACAACTCTCTCTGTTCCTGATTGTAAACTAAGTGCTTTATCAATTGTATTTTGAGTTGTAGAGCCCATATCAACAAGAATCTCACCAAGAGGAATCTCACCCTTTTGAATTTTAAGGGCTCTTTGAATAGTCTCCTCCTCAATTTCTCCCATATCTAAAAGAATCTCGCCAAGAGGTTTTTTCATTGGTTGAGGTTTTTTATCTTTTAATATTTCAATTGTGTTTTGTAGTTTTTTTATTAATTTATTTGCAGTTATCTCTTGAGGTTCATCACTATAGAGTTGAGATACAGTAAAAAGACTATTTCTAATGAAGTCACAAACTTCATAAACCAACTCTTGATGATGTTCACCTCTTTTTTCTGGATTTTTTCTAAAAATATCAAGTAGAGTTTCTGCTTCATGAGTAACATTTTTTATTTGCTCAAATTTTAAAAATCCTGCCAATCCTTTTAAAGAGTGAAAAAGTCTAAAAATAGTGTTAATATTCTCCATATCATCAGATGAGACTAAATTATCAACCATTGGTTCAATTTGATCTAAAAAATCAGTAGATTCCTCAACAAAAGATTTAATAAACTCCATTGTTTCAATATCAGGCTCTTTTTTTGTAAAAACTTTTTGAATTTCTTCTGTTTTCTCTTTTTTTGTTGAGGTTGGTTTTATATCTTTATTATCAGATTTTAAAACATTTGAATCTTTTTTGATAGAGTGATTATTATCCTCTGCTACTTTCAAATTTTCAGCAACCAAAGAGTCCATTATTTTTCTTAAGCCATTTTGAATATCATTTAAAAATTCAGTTTCAAGAGGGTCTTCCTCCATCTGCATAAATAGAAGTAATTTAACTGATTGCTCAATTTCATAACGGTTTTCACCATTAAGATGAGTTAAAAGTGAATTGAATGTTTTAATTAAATTTGAAATATTAGATACTCGATCGACTTTTGTCTTAATATTTTTTACAACAACTAATGACTCTTCAACTATATTTACTAGTGTTGAATATGATTTTGTTTCCATTATATGATTCCTTAATTCAACTAATCATATTTCGGAATAAATTATATTTTCTTAAATTTTTATTTAAAAATTAACAAGAATAAAGCAAAAAATATTAAAGAGATTTTTTCACTTTAGAAAAAGCTGACTCAAGGTCTGTTATTAAATCCTCAACATCCTCAATTCCAACAGATAAACGGATTAACCCATCAGAAATACCAGCTTTTTCTCTATCCTCTTTTGGGATAACACTGTGAGTCATTAAAGCTGGAGATTCCGCTAAACTATCAACAGAGCCAAGTGAAACTGCAAGTGTAAAAAGATTTAGTGAGTTTAAAAATAGCTCTGCACTTTGAAGACCACCCTTAAGATTAAAACTTATCATACCACCAAAATTTGACATCTGTTTTTTTGCAAGTTTATGTTGTGGAAAAGAGGGTAATCCTGGATATATAACAGACTCCACTAACTCATGCTTTTCAAGATATTCTGCAATAATCATGGCATTTTCACAATGTTGTTTCATTCTTAATGATAGAGTTTTAACACCTCTGCTTAATAACCAAGCAGTAAATGGTGGAATATAGGCTCCAAGCTCAATTGTATTTGGTCTTATTTTCTCTATTAACTCTCTATTAGATATAACCACTCCAGCAACAGCATCACCATGACCTCCAATATATTTTGTTGCACTATGAACAACAATATCAGCTCCTAAAGAGAGTGGGGTTTGAAGAATCGGAGTCATAAAAGTGTTATCAACAACAACAATAATCCCTTTTTTGTGAGCTAATTTAGCAATTTTCTCAATATCATAAAGGGCTAATGTTGGGTTTGATGGAGTCTCAATATATATCATTTTGGTTCTAAGCCTAATTGCTTTATTCAACTCTTTTGAGTCATTTAAATCAACACTTTGAGCAGTTATTCCAAATTGTTTACAAGTGTGATAAAGAAAAGAGTGAGTTCCACCATAAAGTGATGGGGAATGAATAATATGATCTCCTGTAGTTAAAAGCCCAAAAATAATACCACTTATAGCTCCCATTCCAGAGTTATATGCAATTGCAGACTCTCCTCCCTCTAAAAGAGCCATTTTCTCTTCAATAATCCAGCCATTATCATGACTTAATCTTGCATAGATGTGTGCTGGATGATATTTTCCCTCACCACAATCAATAAAAGCATCAGAGGCATCTTTAACATTTTTAAATGAGTAGGTGGAGGTTTGACAAATTGGAGCAGAGTGGTGACCATAATCTTTTAAAAGAGTCTCTCCCCCATGAATAGCTTTTGTTCTCATTCCAGAGTTACTAGAATTAATCATATTAATCTCCTATAAAATTTTAATATAAAAAAAAATTAAAAACAAAAAAAATTAAAATAACTCAAATCAATCTGTTGTTTTTTAATTATTAAGTAAAATAAAAAAAATATTTTACTTTGAAATTATCAAATTAGAGTCTACAAAATAGAGTATAAAAAATCAAGGATTTTACGCTATTATAAAGGAGTTTTTCTGAAAACAAATTGTGTATTATTTTACACATTTGTCTGTTTTAATTTTTAAACTACAGTATTTTTAAATCCAAATTACAGATATTATATTTTTTGTTATTAATAAAAAATATCTATTAATATTTTTAAAAAAATAAAAAGCAATTTGATTTTTATTGTGTATATAATATTTAAATTGCCATTAAATGATTGATTTTGATTCTATAGCTTTAAGTTTTTTTTGAACATCTTTTAATACTCTAGCGGTTAATCCCCAAATAACTTCACCATCATATTTAAATAGATAAATCTTTTGTTTCCAATTTCCCCAAGGAGATTGATATCTATCTGGAATACCAAGCTCTTTTGCTGGAAAAATCACTTTTGAGACTCCATTTTTATCAACTATTTCTGGATGAACTTTTACAAGAACCTCATATTGTTCAAAATTAATGTTTAATAATGTTTTAATTGGTAAAAAAATAACTCTTTCAACCTCATTTAAACTAAGATTTAATTTTTCTAATTTTTCTATATGTATAATAGCGGAGTGAACCTCCATTAATGCTCCAAAAGGAGCGATTACAGAGTCTAACTCTCCTAAATACTCAATAAAATCTCTATCAATACCAAGCTCTTCAATTGTTTCTCTTATTGCTGTATCTTTTCCTGAAATATCACTATCTGCCTCAAAAATACCACCAGGAAGAGATATTTCACCACCTTGACGAATATTTTTTCCTCTTTTTTCTAAAATAACTCCCCAAACATTCTCTATTTTTGCAAATCCCACTAAAACAGATGTTTTATAGTACTCCGATTCTAAATTTAATGTTGGTTTTTGTGGTAATTGCTCTAACCAATAATCTACTAAAAACATATTAACCTTTTAATTTTCCCATTTAATTTTAATAAATTTTTTCTGTAAAAACAAGAGTTTTCTTTTATTTTTTCTTTTTTTTAAAATTAGTAAAATTTTTTATGTTCATATATTTTTGTGATTTTATTATGAATTCAATTTGACTTTTTTAAAAAATCATGTTATACTGATTCTAATTTCTTTGGAGATTATCATGAGATATCTATTTTTACTTTTATTAATATCTTTTTTCTCAATCTCTTGTAGTGATAGTTCAAATAGTGACCCAACTGATAAAGTATGTGTTGTTGTTGATGATTGCTTAGATGGCTATAACTGTATCAATAATGTTTGTGTTAAAATTGCAGATGAGTGTACTCAAAATAGTGAATGTCCAGATGGTTTTGAGTGTCTACTTAACAAATGTTCAGAAAAAGCCCCAATTTGTAATTTAAACTCCGATTGTCCACAGGGATATCGTTGTAGTTTAAATGGTGAATGTGAGATTTTTGCTTGCTCTAATGATAATCAATGTGGTGCAAAAGAGATTTGTGAAAATGGTTCCTGTATCTCTGGTTGTAATAACTCTTCACAATGCTCTCAAGGAGAGGTTTGTAACACTACAACTAAAAAGTGTGAAGCAGGATTTGATTGTCGTTTAGATGGTTGTCAAGAGCAAGGATATCAATGTAGTCACTCAACTGGTGTTTGTGAACCAACTTTATGGTGTAATACATCTGCTGATTGTATTCCTTCAGAGCATTGTAATCCAATGAGTGGTCAATGTGAACCAAATGAAGATAGTTGTGAAACTGATAATGATTGTCAAGATGGATATCGTTGTAGATCATCTGTTTGTACTGCAATTGGTGGATGTTTATCAAATAGTGATTGTGTAGAATCTGAAAAACCTATTTGTAATGTATCAAGTGGAGTTTGCTATCAATGTTTGAGTGATTCTGATTGTTCCAATGGTGATGGTTGTGATTTACAAAATCATACTTGTGGTGGTGGTTCAACTGGTGAATGTATGGCTGATTCTGATTGTGGTTTAAATAGAAGATGTAATTTAAATACAACTCCACACAGTTGTGAATCTATTTTTGGAAATGAGTGTTCAGTTGATAGTGATTGTCCAGCAGATCAATCCTGTTTTATAAATTCAAATCCAAAAAGATGTGTTGAGTGTTTAGCTGATTCTCAATGTGCTGAAGGACAGGTTTGTAATGCAAACACACATATGTGTGAGTTTGCTGGAAGTGGAGTTTCTTGTGAAACTGATATGGATTGTGATATATATGCTGGAGAAAGCTGTATAAATAATGTTTGTGTTAATCCTAATGGTGGTGCTACAGGAGATGGAATTTGTGATTCAACATTGGGAATGCTTCTTTGCTTAATACTTGAAGGATATTGTAGTGATTCTGGTGATTGTTTATTTGAGTAGTTTTCTAGGCCAATTTTTAATACAAAAATAGATTATATACCAAATTGATATCAAAATAAAAAAAATTCCTCCACCTAAAAATGGGCTAGAGTCTCCTCCTTCCAAACCCATTTGAGATAAAAGCTCTCCACTACCATTTCCAATTTTTTCATCTTTCTGAAAAACAAATAAAATTGTAGGAATAAAGTTATTTATTCCATGTATTAATATATTTACTAAAATATTTTTATATTTTAGATATATAATTGAGAGTAAAACACCAAAAATAAAGGCACCAATAATAGCACCATCCATGTGAAGTACTCCAAAAAGGAGTGATGAGGCAAATATTCCAACACCATAACCAAATTTTTGAGAGATTCTTGTTAAAAATATTCCTCTAAAAACTATCTCTTCAAAAATTGGTGCAATAATAGATGCTGTTATAAAAAATAAAACTAACTCTAAACTATTTTTTGCTCCAAAATAGTCATTATCAACAAATCCAACAAGTTTATCAGGATAGTATTTAAAAATAATATGTATTAGTATAAAAAAACTACCAATAGTAAAAATAAACCTAAATAGTAGAATAAAAATAGTCTCTAATATATGAAAATCACTTTTAAGTGTTAATAAAGGCTCTTTTAAAGAGATATTATCTTTTTTTATTTTTGTATAAATCCAATATAAAATTAATATATTTACAATTAGATTTGATATATAGACTATTGTAAAGTTTTTATCTGATTGTTCTCCAAAAATAAAATATAAAATAACTCCAGAAGATATTGAAAAAATAATATGAATTAAAACAGTTTTCCAAAAACTGATTTTTCCCAATGAATCAAACATAAATACTCTCCCAAATATAATTTTTTTATAAAAATATTAAAAATCTAAACCAAACAAATCTTTATAAATAATATCATATATTTTTAGCAAAAAAAACAAAAAATAGTTATTAAAAATTTATAGATTTTACATTTAATTAAAAAAAATTTTAAAAGAAAAAATTAACTATGTTTATTTTTTTAAGAATAAAATATGATTTTTTATATTTTTTCAAGAAAAATCAGAATCTTAACAGATTTTAATATTTTAAATTAGTAAGAATAATATTTCATATAAGCTCTATAAAAATTTCATAAAAAATACAAAAAAAAACTCTCTATTTCTTGACATAAAACTGTTTTTAAGTCATAAATAATAAGTAATATTTTTGGAGTTTCCATATGAGAAAATTGTTCTTTTTTTTTATTGTCTCTACAATGACTCTTTTTATGGGTTGTGATGAAGAGGAGACTAAACCAAAACCTTGTTCTGGAGTAACTTGTTTAGGTCATGGGGAGTGTGATGATAGTACTGGTTTTGCAATTTGTGATTGTGATACTGGTTATGTGAATCAAGGTGATAAAGAGTGTGTTATCTACTCTGATCCTTGTGCTGGTATTGTTTGTGAAAATAGTTGGGAGAGTTGTCGTCAGGGAACATGTCGCCCAATTTCAGGAAGATGTAACTCAAATAGTGATTGTTCTGGTGGAGCAACTTGTACTATTGCTACTCATACTTGTGAGGGTGGAACTGGTTCTCCTTGTGATGGAGTTACTTGTTCTGGACATGGTGAGTGTGTTGCAGAGGGTTATGGTTATGGGGCAGCTGCTCATTGTGATTGTGATTCAGGATATTCAGCAAGTGGTTTAACTTGTGTTCCTGATAGTGACCCATGTGCAAATATCCAATGTAATGATTGGGAATCTTGTGTTGCAGGTGCTTGTCAAATTAATAGTGGTCGTTGTTCCTCAAACACACACTGTACTTCATCTCAAACTTGTGATTTATCGACACATTTATGTATTTCTGATCCTTGTGCAGGAGTAACCTGTTCTGGAAATGGAGTTTGTAGTGTTGAGAGTGGTTCTGCTGTTTGTAATTGTAATCATAGTTTCAAAGCTAGTGGAACAGAGTGTGTTGCAAATACATCAACTCCAGGATGGTGTGGTATTAAATGGGTTGGTGCTGATAATGGTGATATTGAAGTAGCAACTGGATATACTGGTCCAAATAATAAAGTTTATGGTCAAATCTATATCTCTGGTGTTACAGAAAATCAAACACAACAAAGTACTATTAAAGGTGAATTAGGTTATAAAACTGGTTCCTCTTCAACAGTTGGCTATCCTATTATTGCCTCTGAATACACTTGGGTAAATGGTGCATTTAATACAAGTTGTACAGATTGTGGCAATAATCATGAATATATGGCTGATTTTCCAACAACAACAGATGGAACATATCAATTTATATTCCGATTCTCAACAGATGGTGGTTCAAGTTGGAGCTATTGTGATAAAGCTCCTGGTTTTATTACTTCAGCATCAAATGTAGCTGGAAAAGCTAAAATTGGTAGTGGTGGTGCAACTTGTGGTGGAGAAATTTGTGATAGTTGGGAAAGTTGTGTAGCAGAACAGTGCTCTCCATTAAGTGGACGTTGTAATGTATCTGGTGATTGTGGTGCTGGAGAGGTTTGTAATGTTGGAACTCATAGCTGTGAAACAAGTGGTGGAGCTCCAATATTATCTTTAGTTGGTTCTCTAACAGTAACATCAGATAGTTATTCTTTTGTTGTTCAATACTCTGGTGATGAGGATATTGATCTTTCTGCAAGTCAGATATATCTTAATGGTGAGGTTGTAAATCTATCATCAAAGTATAATTCAACAACAAAAAAATTTACAATCTCTGCATCTAACTTAACAAATGGTAAATACTCCTATCTATTTAGAGTAAAAGATAGTGCTGGAGTTCGTGCAAGAGCACTATTTGTTCCAATATGGGTTGAATCAACTCCATTTACTTGGAAAGATGCATTTATTTATCAGGTTATGACAGATAGATTTGTTAATGCAGATAATAATAATGATGCACCTGTTGCAGGTCTTGATGATGATAAAAATTGGAAAGGTGGAGATTTTAAAGGTATTATTCAAAAAATCCAAAGTGGTTATTTTAGAGATATGGGAGTGAATACATTATGGATTAGCTCACCTATTACTAATACAAGTGGAAAAGGGAAAGGAGTTTCTGATGGTCAATGGTACTCTGGTTATCACTCATATTGGCCAATTGCAACTGGTTGGACAGACACAAACCATCTTTCAGGAGTAACAACTCCTGTTGATCCACATTTTGGAACAGAGGCAGAGTTAAAAGAGCTTGTAAAAATTGCTCATGATAATGGAATCCGTGTTCTTGCAG
>DYRY01000001.1:0-7513 GCA_020718465.1 Anaeromyxobacter dehalogenans
ATATGCCATACACACTTTTTTTTTATTTTTGGTCTTGATTTTGGGGTACATTATAATCCTATAGTTATATCTCCTTTAAATCCATAAAAAGGGGCATACTCTCTACAAACACCACCAATACATTTTAAACCACCTCGAATCTCACCATAAAATACTCTAACAAAAGAGTCTGATAGAAACTTAAATTTTATCTCTCCTCCCTGATAGTGATTTTGATTGTTTTTAATTTTTGATGTATATCTATTAAAATAGTATGATAAATATAGTTTATTAAAAAATAAAGCAGTTAATGTTCCCTCAAAATCTTGGTAACTATCAATTTTATCTAATCCAGGAAAATTCTCTTCAACAAAATGAAAATAACCTTTTGACTCAATTGAAAATAGTGATGATATTGATAGTGATATATCAAATCCTCCACCAAAGTAGTTATGAATAAATATTGCATTTTCTCCAAATCCACTCTCATAACGATATGAGAGATAACTATTTAGTTTATCTCCTATATTTTTTAAAAATATATCACTTCCTAATAAAGCATGATGTGTTGTTATCTCTTTTTTATCACTTCTTCCAATATAGTATGAAATGTATGGAGATAAAGTTTTATTTAGATTATATCCAATTTTTAATCTACTTCCATAAACATCCTCTCCAACATCAAGCACTTTTTCTGCCTCACCCTCAAGTGTTGGTGGTTGATTATAAAAAACAGAGTCTACACCATAAGCTTTTATACTATTTCGATACATTTCAGAGTTTGGATCATTTGGATCTATTCTTGATTTTGGTGAGTAGTAATCTAAATCAGTTTTATAACCAATTTGAAGATTTTTATATTTTTTAAACTCATTTAAAATTGAGAGTTTCGATGAGTTATAGCTCCAAAAACCATAAAAACCATATTGAGAATCAATCTCATCTTTAGAATCATAGTAGTTGTCTATCATTATAACCCCCTCTGTATATATCTTTATTTTTGAGGTTGGAGATAGTGATATGAATCCACCAACAATACTCATTGTATGCTTTTTATAATCTTTGGGTTTAGGATAAATTGTTGTAAAATTGGGTTCATCAAAAAATATATGGTCATAGTATCCACCAAACTCAACTATTGATAGTTTAGATTTTAGAGTAGCTCCTATAATAATATCATTTTTGTCACTATAGATTCCATTTGTGTTTATATCGAGATTAAGATTATTTACTCTACCACCAAAAAAACTAAGTGAACTATGTTTTAAAAACTGCCACTCCCCTTTGATTCCCTGAAGAGTTGTATCTACTCCTAACTCATCCTGTTTTTGAAAAGATATTGATAATCCTTTTCCCTGATTTATATAAAAATCACCCAAAGAGATTGATAACTTCTCTGTTTTTGCTGTTAAAAATAGTTTTTCAACTCTATAATCCTCAAAATCGGAGTAGTTATCTCTTAAATACTCTGTTTTTGTTAAAAAATTATCACTATTAAATGATAATCCAACTCCAAAAATATCATAATTGCTTGATAAAGATATTCTTGTTTTTAAAAATTCATAATTTTTAAACATATCATCCCCACTATTCGGATGATATAGAGTGTAGTATACTGATGATTTAATATTATAATCAAAAATAGTCCCTTTTTGATTTGAGTTATTTTTCTTTTCAGAGTTGTTATTTATATCTATATCTGTCTCTTTTTTTAAAAGATTTTTAGTATTTAAAATAGTGACTATTTTTTTCTCTAAAATATCCATATCTTGAACACTAAAACCAGAAAATTTCTCTATAATATCTCCTTTTTCATCAAAAAGAATAGAGTAGGGAAGAGTTCCAGAGGGGTTATATTTCTGTATAACATATCCATCAGCCTCTAATATAATGGGAAAGGTGAGTTTTAACATGTTTTTTACTCTTAAAACTTCTCCCTCTTCTCCTGAATCATCCATACTAATTGATAGGATATTAAAGCCATCTTTGTTATATTTATCATAAAGAGTTTGAAGAAGTGGAAGCTCATGCTTACAAGGGGTACACCAAGTTGCCCAGAAATTAAGTAGAAAAACTTTTTTTCCATAAAACTGTTCAAAATTACTATTGCTAAAAATTGTAGTAGTTACAAAAAGTAGTAATATTATATATTTTTTCATATAAACACCTAAAAAATATTATTCTAACATCTATTATATATTTTTTCAAAAACAAAAATATAGAGAGATAAAAAAATTGAAAAAATAGATATTTTTTAGTACAATAGATTCTCTCTTATGAGGTTTATAATGGTTTTAGGTAGAATTTTAGTTGGAGCTGCAATTGGTTTTCTTATGAAAGGACCAATTGGAAATATTTTAAGTTCACTTTTAGAAGATAGTGATGATAAAAAAGAGTTTACAGAAAAAGAGGAGCGAGCTGTTTATCATGCCTATCTTGTTACCCTTTTTGTTTATATAGCAAAAGCAGATGGTGCTTTATCTCCTATAGAGATAAGAATTATTCGTGATTTTTTTCAAAAAAAAGGGTTATCATCAGAAGAGATGAATCAAATTAAAGATGCACTAAAAGTTGCAACTCAGCAAAAAAATGTTGATATAGAGAGTATTTTAGATCAAATAAATCAGATTTTTGACTATCCAACAAAATTAAGTATTCTTGAGCTTTGCTATCATATTGCATCTGCAGATAGAGTAATTTCACAATCAGAAACAAATCGTTTGAACTATATTGCGAAAAAGATGAGAATATCAGAGTTAGATCAAATGGATCTTGAGTTTGAGTATAATAAAATCTCTTCTAAAAAAAAGAGTGAATCAGTTGATGATGAATTAAAAAGAATGAAAGAGGAGATGAAAGGGGGTTGGAAAGAGTCTTCTAATAATCAAAGTAGTTCTCAAAACTCCTCTAAAAAAAATAGTGACTCATATCAAAAAAGAGAGTCTAAAAAGGAACCACTAAAAACACCATATGAGATTTTAGGAGTTTCAGAAAAAGCAACAAAAAAAGAGATAAGAGAGGCCTATTTAAAACTTGTTGAAAAATGGCATCCTGATAGATATTCAGATGAAAAAAAACGGGCAGAGGCTGAAGAGAAGATAAAAACAATCAATCAAGCATATCAAGAGTTAAAAAACAGATAGAATAAAATAATACCAATTTAAATATCTCTAAATTTAGGCATTTTTTTGTGAAACATAGAAAATCAAATTTTTATGATGATTTAATTAAGAAAACTACTGCTCTATTGTATTCCAAGTTGCTGTTTGGATTTCATAACAACCACCATTTGGAACTAAAGTAGATGTAAATACTTCATCTTCAATTGTAACTTCTCTAAGTGTAATAGTTGTTAAAACTCCCTCTCCAGAAGTTCCTTCACCAGCAATAATTTCAAGTGTTCCAGCTGTTTGGAAGTATACTTTAAAGTTATTCCAGTTTTCATCAAGTGGTTCATAAACTAAAACACATTGTTCACAATATTCATAATTATTATTAAGTGAAGATGTTAAATCATAAGAACCAATAAGAGTTTCTTCATAAAATTCAATGGAAATCTCTAAATCTCCTGCATATCCAACTAATACATTTGGATATTCAACATCTGCTTCAATATCCTCAACAGAAAGACCAATACAATCACCAGTTTGAGCTTCACAAGTGTGATTTGTTGTATTACAAGTTTGACCTACAATAGTACAATCTGTATTTGTATTACATTTTCCAGCATTTACAACACAAGTTCCAGTTGCTTCAACACAACTTTCCCACTCATTACAATTTACATCATCACATTTATTTTTTGTTGTACTACCATCCTCACAGCCAACAAAACCTAAAACAAAAAAAATAATAAGAACAGAAAATAGTTTTTTCATAAAACACCTCCCAAAAGTTATTGTATAGTAACAAAAATAAAAAATATGTCAATTGCAAAATCTACAATAAAAGAGTATTAATTGTGATTTTTTTACCAAAAAATATAAACAAAAGAAAAATATATTAATTTTTTTGCATTTTATTAAAAATAAAGTTACTATATTTTCCAAGTTTTTAAGAGGATTTTTTATGCTACAAAAAGATAATGATGAGCAATATCTTGCAAACTGTTGGAGACTTATTCTTGGAAAAGGGGCTCAAAATCAGTTAGGTTCAGGTTCCGGAGATGTTCAAGAGATGGATAAGCTGTTAGATTATCTTTATCAAAAAGAGTATGGTGAAAATCAGTTTTATGATGGAAATGGTGGTGGAGGTGGAGCTGGAAAAGAGGCCTCAAAAGATAAATCAAAACCAACAGTTTTTGAGTGGTTAAAAAAAATTCGAGATAAATTTCCAGAGAGAACTGTTGAGATTATGGAGAAACATGCAATCTCTAAATATAATATGACTGAGATGTTAAGTGATAAAAAAGTTTTAGAGTCAATGGAACCAAACAAAGCACTTCTTCAAACAATTCTACAAATGAAAGGTCACATGAAACCTGATGTTCTTGAAAGTGCAAAAAAAATTGTTAAAAATATTGTGGATAAAATAAAACTTGAACTACAACAAAAAATCCATAAAAGATTTTCATCACTAATTAATCGGAATCGCTCAACAGTATACTCAATATCAGGAGAGTTAGATTTTATAAAAACAATTGGAAAAAATCTTAAAAACTACAGTTCAGAGAGAAAAGAGATTCTTTTTGAGGATTT
The DNA here is from genome assembly GCA_020718465.1 of Anaeromyxobacter dehalogenans. Lineage (GTDB taxonomy): Bacteria > UBP6 > JAFGXH01 > JAFGXH01 > JAFGXH01 > JAFGXH01. Next base: position 4,677 of record DYRY01000001.1, read on the forward strand.
CTTTTTTTATGAAAATATTCATAAAAAAAATAAATGGGAGCTTATTCTACTTGTTGATGAGAGTGGAAGTATGATGGATTCTGTTTTATATAGTAGTATAATGGCCTCTATTTTTGCAACAATGCCAGTTTTTAAAACAAAACTAATCATTTTTGATACAGAGGTTGTTGATTTGAGTGAGTATCTTCATGATGTTATTGAGATTATGTTTAAAGTTCGTCTTGGTGGTGGAACAGATATAGCTAAAGCATTAGCTTATGGTAGTACATTAATTCAAAATCCACATAAAACAATTGTAGTTCTTGTTTCAGATTTTTATGATTGGAATATGAATCGTTTTTACCAAGAGGTTGCAAGTATCATAGAGGGTGGTTCAAAATTTATTGGAGTTGGTGCTTTAAGTGATGATGGAAAAGGGGATTATGATAAACAGGCAGCTAAAAAATTAGCCTCAATGGGGGCAGATGTTGCTGCATTAACCCCAGATGCACTTGCTGATTGGATTAAAGGAATTATAAAATAGGATTTTATAATATTTATTAAAATAAATCTTAGGTCTATTGATAATTTTTAATCTTTTTTATAAGGGATTAGCCTTTTTTATGGTTAATTATAAAATTTTGAGTTTAAAGGAATAAAAATGAATGAAATAATCTCTTTTATAAATATGATTGATGATGATTTTTTGCTCTCTCTTGCAAATATGGGTTATCTTAAAAAAGCTAGAAAAGAGTTTGATTCTAATAACTTCTCTAAAATATCAGACTCTCCTCTTGTGATAGAGTTAAAAACAGATAGCGAAACCAATAAAGTAACTTTTTTAGAGGCTAAAGCAGATAAAATAGTTTGTACATGTCCTGATTCTAAATTTTGTAAACATAGAATGATGGCTATTTTTTATGTTCAAAAAGAGAGTTTAGAGTTTTCTGAAAAAAATATTGTTGAAAAAAAAGATGAAGATGAAGCAAAAAAGGAACTTCAAAAAATATTATCTGATTTAATACAATTTGATGAGAGTCAACTTGAGAAATATTTTACAAAAGCTTTATTTGAAAAGGGAATAAGATATTTTATTGAGTTAAAAGAGTCTATCTCTTATGAAATAAAACCTAATGGTGTTACATTTACAATTCAGGATGAAAAAAGGGGAGAAACAATTTCAACAACATTTTTGAAAATATCCCCTAAAGATAATGTTATATGCTCTTGTAAACCTAAAAAGGGAACGAAATGTATTCATCAAATAGCTATATTTTTATATTTAGCTGTTATGTTTGAAAAAATATCACTAGACTCTTTAATGATAAAAGTTGAAGAGGAGTTAGCAACAATAGATGAATCTGTTTTGAAAGAGATTGAGAAAATTATCTATGAAATTATGAAATTTGGTCTCTCAAAAACCACTCCAATAACACTGCAAAGACTTAGAAGGGCTGGATTTAAACTACATTATGATTCACCACTAATAGAAAGATCTCTTTATAATCTTGAGGAGGAGTTATCTCTTTTTATAAGTAGAGACAATAAATTCTCTCCAACAAAATTTAATTCACTTCTATTTAAGCCACTTAGACTTATAAGGCTTTATCGTTCAAATTCAACAGATGTAAAACTTGTGAAATCTTTAACTGAACATAGATCTGATTATTATGATGTTGCAAAAATAACTCTATTTGGTGTTGGACATGAGTATCTTGAGTTTGCTAATGGTGGTGTTGCTGTAAAACTCTATTTTCTTAATGAACAAAATAGAGTCTATACTCGTTCTGTTTATAGAACTGTTTACGATGGAAATACAGGTTCAACAAAACATCTTCTTTTAAAATCTGGTATTTGGGGTGAGGTAAATGAGGCTGGAATAGGTGAATTTGCAATTGAGGGATTTAATGGTTTTAAATTTACACTATCTCAAACAAAATCTAATGATGAAAATTCATTGTCTTCAAAAGGGAAAATTATAATGGAGTATAGACATAAATTTGAACCATTTAATGTTTATAAAGAGTTTTCCCAATTAAAAAAAGATTTTATTGAGTTTAGAAGAGATAATTTTCTTCTACAAACCTACTCAAAAGTTTTCTTCTCATCAATAAAAATTTCAGCTTATGGAGAACCACAATTCAATTATGAGAATCAATATTGGGAGATTCCACTTTTTGATGAAAAAAATAGTCACATTTTAATGAGATTATATGCAAGTAAATTTGATTCACCTGAAGCTCAAAAGAGTTTTTTAGAGTCTGTTGCAAAAGTTTTTACTGATTATGAATCTGAAAAACCAGATATCTATTTTGGAAAACTGTTTATTGATGATGGAGTCCCTATTTTCTATCCTATTTCATCATACTACTCAGAAAAAGATACTATTTTATCAACACAACTTCAGGGTTTTGTAATGCCTCCTGAAAAAACAAAAGGTAAAAAAAAGGGTAAATAGTTACATTTTTTAAATGAATAGTGGGTTTTAACTTACTAAAATTGATATTTTTTATATTATTTTGAGTAGATATAAATGAATTACAAAAACATAATATATATCTACAGGTTTTACTATTTTTTGGAGTTTTTATGAGTTTAAAACTTTTATTTACAGAGTGTGAAGAGTTAATTGAACAGATTATTCTATCAGGAACAAATCATATCTCATCAACAGTAATAAAAAAGATAAATAAAATAGTTGAGGAGTTTTCAACTTATGGACTTGTTGATGGAGAGACTATTTTAAAATCGTTTTTAGAGTGTGAGAGTAGAGAAAAATCTTTAGCAGACCTCTATTTTTGGGTTGAAACTGCTATTTTTGAAATTGAAAATAGAGAAATTGAAAATAGAGAAATTGA
>DYRY01000001.1:7613-43820 GCA_020718465.1 Anaeromyxobacter dehalogenans
GAAATTGAAAATAGAGAAATTGAAAATAGAGAAATTGAGTTACAATAGTAGAGATTTCTATTTTTTTATTTTTTTTTAATTTATTTTTTTCTTAATAGAGATAAATTTTATATTTTTGTTGAATCAAAATAAAATTTTTTGTATACTATAATCTAAATATTCGTTTGAGTAAGATATGAGACATTATTCTTATGAGGAAGTAATCGATTATGTAGGATTTTTTATAACTAGAATAAAAGAGGCCAATCTTCTATTTCCAGATTGGATTCAAAATAGAATTGAGTATCTTTCAAAAAATTTTTTAGAGTATAAAAAACTATATCATGAATTTGAAAATGTAAAAACTGATTTACAACGAACAATACATGATAAGAAAAAATGGTTTAAAAATAGCAAAAAAGAGCTAAAAATGACCTATTTTTTAGTTGCATCTTATGGAAAAAAAGATATTACATCTCTCTATTTTATGAAATATACACCATCAAGAGTTAATAGTCTTCCAATTGCAATGGAGATTTTAGATCATATAATATCTGTATCAGATTCAACAATTAGAACAGAGGTAGACCCTAAACTTCCAATTTTAAGGGAGTTATATAATGATGGTAAAATACTCCTATCTGTTGATTTTAAAGAGAAATCGGAAAATAGGGGTTACACAAAAGAGATGCAAATTTTAAAAAAAGAGGTTATGAAAATATATGAGGTTTTATGGTATCTTATTCAAGGCTATTTTATTGAACAGTTTGGAGATATCACTCTTTATTTTAAAGAGGAGCAGAAAAAACAGAAAAGAGGAAGAAAACCTAAAAAAACTCTTGAAGATAGTTCTGAAAAAATCTAGTATTAAAATTTTGGAGTTTTATGTCAACCCTCTATCTTGTTTCAATTCCAATTGGAAATAGTGATGATATAACATTACGTGCCTTAAAAGTTTTGAAAAAAACATCTGTTTTGGTTTGTGAAGATTTTAAAATTGGTCATAGAGTAATAAAAGAGTATGATCTTGGTAAGAAAGAGCTTCTTATTTTGAATGAACACTCAAATGAATCAGATATTGTAAATTTGCTTAATAATTATCTTTTAAAAGGGGTTGATATAGCCCTATTTTCAGATGCTGGAACCCCAGTTTTTGCTGATCCTGGATATAACTTAGTAAAAAGTTCATACTCATTTGGAGTAGAAGTTACTCCTATTGTAGGAGCATCATCTCTTATGGGTGCAATTGCAAAATCCGATATTCTTCTTAAAAAATTCTATTTTTATGGTTTTCTCTCTGCTAAAAAAGAGTTAAGAGCAAAAGAGTTGAGTAATCTTAAAAATTTTAAAGATCCAATAGTTTTACTTGAGGCTCCATATAGATTATCATCTCTATTAGAGGCATTAAAAAATGATTTTGATGAAAAACGTTATATAAATATTATAACTAATCTAACAATGGAAAATGAGTCAATTATTAAAGGTTCTATTAAAACTATTTGGGAGTATTTTCAAAAAAATCCATTTAAAGGGGAGTTTGTTGTAATAATTGAACCAAAACAATAACCTATATTATATTTTAAAATAACAAAAAGTAAAAAGAGTATTGCTTTTTTTTATTTAAAAGCAAACAAAAAAAACGATTAAAATTTATAAAAATAGTGATTATATATTTTTTTTGTAAAAAAATTAAAAAAATACAATTTTTTCTTGTTTGAAAAAATGAAATATGTTACAAGTATAATAGGCTTTATGGGATGCTTAATGAAAGTTCTCATTGTTGAAGATGATATCATTAGTAGAAACCTAATGCAGGCAATACTAAATCCTTATGCAAACTGCGAAGTTGCAACAAATGGTAGAGAGGCGGTTGAACTATTTATATCTGCTTTTAATACAGAAAAACCATACGATTTAGTTTGTATGGACATCATGATGCCAGAAAAAAATGGTCATGAAGCATTAAAAGAGATTCGCTCTTTTGAGGAGAGTCAAGGAATTGGTCAATCAAAGGGGGCAAAAGTTATAATGACAACTGCTCTTAGTGATTTTAAAAATGTTGCAGAGGCATTCAAATCCCAATGTGAAGGCTATCTTGTTAAGCCTATCAGAAAGGAGAAGCTTCTAAAAACAATTCAAGAGCTTATTCCTGAGTTTGATTTTTTATAAAACTCTGCCTTGAAAACTATAACATCTGAATATGTATTCATAAGTTTATGATGTTTTGGTAGTAAGTAAAATATATAATTAAGTGATATTTTCACCTCTTTTTATTTTTAAAATGGTTCTTATTATTTCTCAACATAAAATTTTTATTTTTTTAACAGATTTAAAATAAATATCAGAAAAAAAATTCTTATATTAATTCTCTTTTATTTTTTCATTTTTTTTGTTAACATAATGGAGTTAGTTTTAAGGAATGGAGAGATGATTAAATCAAATGAGATAATGTTAACCAAAGAGGAGATTAAAAGATTTCCAAAAACAGACCTACACCTACACCTAGATGGTTCTCTAAGGCTATCAACAATTTTAGATTTAGCACAAAAAGATAATGTTGATCTTGGAGTTAAAACAGAGGCAGAGCTTGCAAAACTTATTCACATGGGAGAGAACTGCTCATCTCTTGAGGAGTATTTGGTTGCTTTTAGAGTTACCCTATCAGTTCTTCAAACAGAGGAGTCTCTTTATAGAGTTGCTTATGAGTTGGCAGAGGATGCAGCAGCAGAGAATGTTAGATATATGGAGGTTCGTTATGCTCCTGTTCTTCATAGAGAGAAAGGGTTATCACTAACTCAAATAATAGAGGCTGTTTTACATGGTCTTAAAGCTGGTGAAAAAGATTTTGGTATAAAAAGTGGTGTTATTTTAAGTGGCATAAGAAATATATCAAATGAGTATTCTCTAAGATTAGCGGAGTTGGCTGTTGCATATAAAAATTTTGGTGTTGTTGGATTTGATCTAGCTGGTGCAGAGGCTAACTATCCTGCAAAAGATCATCAAGAAGCATTTAAATTAATCCGTTTTAATAACATAAACTCAACTTGCCATGCAGGTGAGGCATATGGTCCAGAGTCAATCCATCAGGCACTTCATCTTGTTGGAGCCCATAGAATTGGTCATGGAACAAGATTAAGAGAGGATGGAAACCTACTAAACTATGTTAATGATCATAGAATTCCTCTTGAAGTGTGTATAAAAAGTAATGTTCAAACAGGTGCTGTTCAAAATATAAAAACACATCCTGTTCGTTTCTATTATGATCTTGGGATTCGAGTAACAATAAACACTGATAATAGGTTGATAACAGATACAACGGTAACAGATGAACTATATCTACTTCATACAGTTTTTAAATTTTCTATTGAAGAGTTAAGAAATGTTATAATAAATGGATTTAAATCTGCATTTTTGCCATACAGACAAAAACAGGAGTTACTAAAAAATGTGTTAGAGGAGTTTGATAATCTAATCAAAGATAAAAAATAGAGTTTTTTACTTTTTTTTGAAAAAGGGATATTTTATTGATGGTAACATTAAAGTTTTATGAAAATGGTGATGAGAATAGAGCTGATTTAATAAACTATCCATTTATTGAATCTACATATCCATTAGTATCTTTTTTAGAGAGTTATCATAGCTATGAGATTCGAGATTTTGAACGAATTCCAGAGAGTGGTGGAGGAATTATTGTTGGTAATCATGGATTTTTAGCATATGATATTTATCTTCTTGCATTTAAATATTATCAAAAACATAAAAAAATGTGGCGTGGATTGACAGATCATGTTATCTTTAAAATACCAATATTGCGAGAGATATTTTTAGCTCTTGGGATTGTTGATGGTAATAGAGATAATGCCTCACAACTACTAAAGGGTGGTGAATTTTTAATTGTATTTCCTGGTGGTTCAAAAGAGGCAATGAAATCTTCAAAAGAGAGATATATGTTAAAGTGGGAAGGGAGATATGGCTTTTTAAAAATGGCATTAAAACATCGAGTTCCAATTATTCCTGCTGTTTGTATTGGTATTGATGAGATTTTTGATGTTCATGTTAATGGATATGAGTTTGCGGAGATGCTTGGAATTCAGGATTTTCCAATACCAATTTTTAGTGGTCGTTTTGGACTTCCAATTCCAAAACCAGTAAAATTAACCCACTATATTGGTGAACCTCTATATTTTTTAGAGAGTGAATATGAGTTATATGATGATTTAGATGTTTTGAAAAAAGTTCAAAAAAGAGTTAAAAAAATTTTAGAAAAAATGATAACAGATGGGCAAAAGGAGAGGAAGTTATGGGACAAACAAGAAAATTAATTTTTCTAAAAGAGTCTCTTTTAGAGGAGATTGAGCTTCAAAAAAAGGGAATTGTAAATTCCGAAGGTATTTTACAAATGACAAATGGAGTCTCTTATCACCTAGAGCCTGCTGTAAGATTTATTGAAGAGATTTCTGGAAATGGTGATAGCAGAAAAATGATTAATTTAATATTTACCATTAAAGATATTGAACAAAAGGGATATGATTTTTATATGGATAATGTTATTATTGATGACTCTGTATATCTTATTGAACAGGGTTTTAAGGGTATTTTAGTTGAAAAGCAGGAGATAAAAAAAGAGGAGTTATCAGATGAGCAACTTCTTAGCAAATGGGTTAAACTAAATTTGTAATGTTTTCAACAATATCTCTAAATATTCTTAAAACTTTTTTCTACTTAATTCGTCTTTAAAAATATCAACAATTTGGGGATGGTCATGAAAAAATTAATTATTGTTATTATCTTTATTTTTTTTCTAATCTCTTGCAAAAATGCAAAAGATGCTCATTTTAGTGCAAGCTCAAATGCACTTTCAGGTGGTAATGTTGCAACAAACAGAGATATTTCTGTTGTTGAAAAAGCAACTATGAACAAATCTTTGGACAATTTTGTTGAAACTGAAGTTTCAGAAGATTTAAAATTAGATCAAGAGAAAAATCCAACAACAATTGCAACAGATGAGAAGTATGGAGAGATTATTGAAAATGAGTTTGTTGCAGTGAAAGAGCAGAATTTTTCAACATTTAGCATTGATGTTGACACAGGCTCATATACAAATATTAGAAGAATGATTAATATGGGAAATTTTATACCAAAAGATAGTGTGAGAGTTGAGGAGATGATTAACTACTTTAGTTATGATTATGAGGGACCAAAAAAAGATTCAAAAGAGCCATTTTCAGTTCACACAGAGCTGTTTCCATCTATTTGGGGAAAAGATAGAGCTATTTTAAAAATAGGAATTCAGGGGAAAAGAGATAATTTTGAGAAATTACCACCAGCAAATCTTGTGTTTTTAGTTGATGTTTCAGGTTCAATGAGTGATGAAAATAAGCTTCCACTATTAAAAAAATCATTAATAATGCTTAGTAATCAGCTTAGAGAGAACGATTTTGTAACAATAGTTGTTTATGCTGGTTCATCTGGAGTTGTTTTAGAACCAACATCAGGAAAAGATAAGAAAAAAATAGAGGAGGCTCTTGAAAGACTTGAGGCTGGTGGTTCAACTTATGGAGAGGGTGGAATTAGATTAGCATATAAAAAGGCAAAAGAGAACTTTAATAAAGAGGGGATAAACAGAGTTATTATTTGTACAGATGGAGATTTTAATGTTGGAGAGTCAAATACAAATAAACTTAAAGAGTTAATTGAAAAAGAGAGGGAGTCTGGAGTTACATTAACAACATTGGGTTTTGGAATGGGAAACTATAATGATAATCTTATGGAGCAACTTTCAAATGTTGGAAATGGAAACTATGCCTATATTGATAATATTAATGAGGCGAAAAAAACTCTGGTAACTCAATTGGCCTCAACATTAAATATTATTGCAAAAGATGTTAAAATCCAAATTGAATTTAATGGAGATGTTGTAAGTTACTATAGACAAATTGGTTATGAAAATAGAAAACTAAAAAAAGAGGATTTCAATAATGATAAAGTTGATGCAGGGGAGATTGGTTCAGGTCATCAAGTAACAGCTATTTATGAGATTGTTTTTGCAGACAGTAAAAATCAACCAGTAGATCAAGAGAGATACTCTAAAAAAGAGGATATAAAAGGGGATGTTGATGAGTTTGCATTTTTAAAACTACGTTATAAAGAGCCAACAGGAGATGTTTCAAAATTAGTAACAACACCACTAAAAAAATCTGCAATGATTAGTTCAGAAAAAATCTCAACAGATTCAAAATTTGCAGTTGCAGTTGCCTCTTTTGGTCAGCTTTTAAGAGGTGGAAAATATAATGGAGCTCTTAAAAAAGAGGATATTATCAATTTAGCAACTGAAGGAAAGGGGCATGATGAGTTTGGTTATAGAGCTGAATTTATTAAACTTCTAGGTGAACATAAATAATATTTTTTCTATTTATTAAAAAAAATAAAATCTTGCTAATTTGAAATCATTACAACAGAAAAAATTCGAAAATCCAAAAGAAAAAAGAGTAATTACATATTTTCTGATTGTAATGTGGTTAATTGTGTTTGATATGTTGCTAATAATGCCTCTTTTTGTCGAAGTTCAATCGATTCATTTCCACCATCAATATTTGATGCAGTTTCACTTGATTTTGATAAAGCTCTTGCCTCATCAGAGATATCAACACGATCTATAGGCACTGTAAATGTTTTCTCTACCTCTTTCTCTTCAACTTTTTTCTCAGTTACTTTAACAGACTGTTTTTGTTCAAGAATTGATTGATGTAATAATATTCATTTTACCCCCATATATAACTAATATACGAGTAATAAAATAGATAAAAGTTAATAAAAATATATTATGGTATAGGTATGAATTTAAGATTTCAGGTTTTTAAGAAAAACAACTTCAAAATAATAGATCATATTGAAAATAATATTTGATATTAATAAAGATTTTTAAAATCCTTTCACTCAAAATACTATGTTAATCTTTACTATTTAAAGCTTTAATAATATCTAAAAGTCCCTCTAAATCAGATATATCTCTATTTAAAAATGGAATTTTTAATATCTCTGAATTTTCTAAAATAGTTAACTCTTTCAAATCTTGAAGATGTTTCTGATGATAAAATCTTCTATTTTGTTCAAGAATAGAGAGTATTTCAGAAATTTTATGAGAACCAATCTCTTTTATTTGAGGAATTTTCATTAAATCATCAAATTCTAAGTCAATTGTTTCTGTAGTTTCAAAAGAGGGATGAACTCGATTAACAATAAATGCAATCAAATGAAATCCATATCTATCAATCTCTTTTTGAAAAAATAGTGCCTCCTCAAGTGAACTTTTTTGAGGAGATGTAATAATATAAAAACCAACATCATTTGATTTAAAAAGTTTATGTAGCTCTAAACTTCTAGTTTTTATACCATCAATTAAATCAGAGATATGAAAAAGAAAAGAGGCTATTACCTCAAGTGTTTCAACACCAACAAATTTTGATAATCCTTTAAGAATAAATTGAGATGATATTTGAAAAAATTTTAAAAATATTCCACCCGATTTCTCATACATCTGAATTAAAAGTTTTGTAAACTGATTTTCAAAAATATTAAATAACCTCTCTGGAGCAGAGAAAAAATCTAAAGCATTTGCTGTTGGTGGAGTATCTAAAATAATCAAATCATATTCCCCTTTTTGAGAGATTTCAGCCAAAAGATTCATAGCAGCAAACTCTTGAGTTCCTGGTAAAGATGAGGAAAAAGCTTTATATGCACTATTTTCAAATAGTTTACTCCTCTTATCATCTGAAATATCTTTTTCAACCATTTTATCCACAATATTTTTTCTATCCAACATCATTGCAAATAACTCCCCTTTTGCAATAACTCCAAGCTTCTTAAGAGGTGTTAAATCAATTTTTTGTGGTTCAACACCCAAACTTTCAAGACCTAAAGCATTTGCAAGTCTTTTTGCAGGATCAATTGTTAAAACTAAAACTTTTTTTCCAACTATTGCTCCTTGTAATCCAAGAGTTGATGAAATTGTTGTTTTTCCAACACCACCACTTCCAACAGAAACAATAATTTTTTTATTAAAAATATCACTATTCATCATTTTAACTCTAAATAATTAACTGATTTTTTGTGTTTTCATATATAAAGTATATTAATTATCTTTTTTTTTAGAAAAAATCCTTTTTAGTCCATCAATTCCTTGAACCCCAAGTTTAGTTAAAGCACTCATAACAACAGGACCACCTAAAAGTAGAACTTTTAAGTATCCTTTTGATATCATTTTTATAAATCCAATATGTATTTTAAGATAGATCTCTTTTCCCTCCTCCCTGTTTTTAAAAAGTTTGAAAAAAAGTACTCCAAAATCACCAACAGATTCACTTTTAAGAGATATTAACTCATTTAAAGCCCCTTCAGAGAGTGATATTGTAAAATCTGGCTCTTTTGGACTATTTTCAAATATTGATGAGTAGTTTTCTCCTTCAACTCTTTTAAATGAGTAGCTTTTAGATTTATCATTTAGAAATATAACTCCACCCTCCGCTTTTTTACTTAAAGGATTTGTTGCTTTTTTTGCAACATCTCTATTTTCAAAAAAATCTTTTAGTTTTAAATATAGTTCACTCATAAAACTCTCCAAATAACAGTTTTACTTTATTTCTTTTTTCTCTTTTTTGTCAATATTTTTTAACAAATTCTACAGTTGCATTTAAAATAATAATAACTTATAATATAATTCATTAATGTTGGAGGATTTTATATGGAGAGAGAGAAAGAGTATATATCCATTTTAAAAGAGGTTAATCAAAAATCCTATGCACCATACTCTAATTTTAAAGTTTCAGCACTTTTAGTAACAAAAAGTGGAAAAATCTATACAGGGGTTAATGTAGAAAATGCCTCTTATGGTGGAACTATTTGTGCCGAAAGGGTTGCAATTTTTAAAGCTGTAAGTGAAGGGGAGAAAGAGTTTGATAGAATTTATATCTATAGTACAGATAAGGATGGTAATCACAAAATTACTCCACCTTGTGGTTTTTGTAGACAAGTTATGGTTGAGTTTTCAAAAGATATGAAAGTGATTTTAGTAGGAGATAGTGAAAAAGTTGAAACTGACATAAAAACACTTCAGCCATATCTTTTTGATGATAGTTATTTGGTTTGAAAAAATAGAAAAGGCCACTCTTAGTGGCCTTTTCTAACGCCCGTTGCTGGACTTGAACCAACGACCCGGTGATTAACAGTCACCTGCTCTACCGACTGAGCTAAACGGGCACGAATAGTTGTATATCTCTTTTTGTAAAAAAAGTCAAGAAAAAAAATCTTATTTTTTATTAAATTGAGAATTTTGATACAAAAAATAGAAATTTACTAAGAAATATATAAAATATTATTTGATATAACTGTTTTATATTGTTTTTATAATTTTTAAATATTATCTTGATTATTTTTTATAAAAATAAAATATTTGTATTGTTATGAGTTATCTTTATTGCAAAAATATAACATATATGTTAAAAAAAGGTGTATGTATGTGGAGATATAGATGTTTGAGAGACTTCCATTAGAGTCAACATTTTTAAAAGTTAATCTTAGTCAACAAAGTCATCTTCATTTTCTTGGAAATGATGCAGAGGCATCTCTTTTTATACGAGTAAACTCTCTTGATGAGTTTGAAAAAAGTAAATTGTCATATTGGTTTGAGCTTTTTCAAACAGAGAGTGCTCCAATTATACTTTTTCATACACAGATAAAAATACACCTATTCTCATTTGTATATAATGTTAAAGAGGCTGGTGATTGGGACGAGTTGAATGATATGATAGAACAAGAGGAGGTAAGAGTTCATTTTGTTGAATTTGAAGGAGATCATTTATATTTTGGATATACATTTATTTTGGAATTTTCACAAAACTTTACAGAGGAGCTTAAAAGAATAATTATTCAGGCAAAAGAGTATATTAGAAAAATGATTAACCCTTTTGATTTTTCAAAAGCATTAGAGCTTTTTGAGAAGAAAGAGGCTATTTTCAAACTAAAAACTCAAAAATTTGATAGATCATCTTTTTTTCTACCACAATATCAGGATGAGGATGAAGAGGATGTAGTTATACAAAAAGATGAACCTGTTAACAACATCACACAAGATGATAGTGAAAATTTTATAATCAAAACTTATAAAAGAGATGAATATGAGTCATTAAAAGATAAAAACACTCCATTAATTGACAAAAAGGTAAAAATCCTTGAGGATAAAATAGCTGTTCTTGAATCTGTTATAAGAGAAAAAGGCAAAGAAAATAGTAAATTAAGGGACGAGAATAAATATCTTAAAGAGGAGTTAGAGTATCTAAAACTTGATAAGGGTAAAAAGGGTTGGTGGCCTTTTAAAAAAGAGGAGGGATGATGAAAAATATTGTATCTATACTATTTCTTTTAATATTTGCATTTTCAACATCAATTATAGCTGAAGAGTTAACAGCAAAAGAGATTATTGATAAATCACTTGAACATAAATCTCTCTCTTATGAAAATAGTGAAGCAAAAATAAAAATGATACTTATAGATAAAGAGAAAAATCAGGAGGATAGAGCTGTTTTGATTAAATCAAAAAAAATAGATAATCAACAAAGAACTCTTTCTATTTTCTCTGGTGATGTAGAGATTAATGGAGTAAAATTTCTATCCATTGAGAATAAAAATGATGGAGATGAACAGTATCTATTCTATCCTGCACAAAATAAGATAAATAGAGTTGTTTCATCATCAAATAAAAAAGAGCGATTTTTAGGCACTGATTTTACCTACTCAGATCTTGAGCAGAAACATCAAAAAGATGCTAATTTTAAAAAATTAGATGATGCAAATATTGGTAAAAATAGTTGTTATGTTATTGAATCTACTCCAAATAAAACAGATGACTCTCAATACTTAAAAGCTATACTTTTTATTAGAAAAAATGATTTTATTCCATTAAAAGTGAAGTTTTTTAATAAAGATGGGGATTTTTTTAAAGAGTATCTTGTTAAAAAAGTAAAAACTCAAAATGGTAAAAAAATTATATCACTCTCAACAATGAGTGATTTAAAAAGAAAACATACAACAATATTAGAGCTTGAGTATTTAAATGAAAATATTCAACTTAAAGACTCTGATTTTTATAAAGAGAGTTTAAAATAAATAAAACTTTTTTTTTAAACAAAAAAGAGAATATTTTATGTTTTTTTTGATTACTCTATTTTATGGATATAAAATGGTTACTATAAAAAATAATATTTCTCTATTTTTACTATTTTTAACACTTCTATTTAGTTACTCAAGTAAATCTCTTGCAGATGAGATGGATTTTTCAGGAATAGTTCTTGAATCAAGTGAAATTGATGAGGAGAGTGAGAAAAGAGAGGAGGAGGAGATAGAGAACAAAATTAAAAAAAACGAGGATGAGTTAAGTAAAAAAGGGGTATTTTTAGAGGATATTCAGAAAAAAAAGCCTAAACCAATTAAAAAAAATCTGCTATTTTTACCAGCAAATTTTTTAATGGAGTATCATAATTTTGCCCTTTTTGATAACATTCATGCATCTCATCTATTTTTTACCTCCTTTGAGGTATCAATGTTTGGTTTAAATATTTTAAACCTACAAGGAGAGTTAGCCTCTGTTGGATATCAATTCAGTGCTGATTCAGACTATAATTCTCTTATAATAACCCCAATAAAAGGTCGATATGATTTTATATATGAAACAGTTCCACTGTTTGTAAAATTATCTCTACTTAAAACCTATATATTTGCTCAAGTGATTTCTGGATATGGTGGAAGTGCTGTTAGATATCTTTATGAATATTTCTCTATTACAGCTGGATATAAAATGTATTCAGATCGATATCAGAGTTGGAATATCTATTTCTCTTTTGGAGTTGCACCAGATGATGTTGATAGTGGAGAGAGTTCACTATTTTTCTCTTTAGGATTAGAGATAGATTTATCAACTATAAAAATATCCTTTTAAAATCAGATAATATATTTTTGTTGTTCAAGAAGCTCTGTTGCAATTTTTTCTTTAAGAGCAACTGTATCAATTGTATAATCAAAAGTTAATCTCCAAAGTCCTTTTATATTTCTTTCAAGAGCTTTTTCATCTTTTGATAAATCTGATAACATCTTCATTGCTACACTTCTGATTCTTGTATATGCCTCAAAAACAAAAAGTTCAACATACTCTTTAGTTAATCTATTTTTTGTTCCAGATATTAAAATTTTACGCCCTCTAACAGATGCACTCTCCATTGCATAAAGATCTATTAACATATTTGCAAGTGGCTCATAAAAATACTCCCCTTCTGTAAAAGTGAAATTTTTATCTGCTAATTTAGCCATATATTTTTGAATAAAAGTTCCAGCAGTGTAAACAACCATTTTTTTAGATAAATCAGTTACTTTTAACTCTCTTGAAAGTGGTTGGTCATCAAAAGTTTTATCTACAGACTCTTTTTTAATCTCATCTAAAACTCGATTTAACTCCCCCAAAAAATCTATTTTTCCCTTCATTGCACCAGTTAAAATTTGAACAGGAATCAATAATCGATTAATTTCATTTGTTCCCTCATAAATTCTATTGATTCTACTATCTCTAAAAAGTCTTGCAACCTCATACTCCTCTGTAAATCCATATCCACCATGAATTTGAACTCCTTCATCAATAGCAGTTGCAGCAAATTCAGACCCCATTACTTTAACAATTGCAGTTTCAACATCAACCTCTTTTAAAAGTTTCCCAATTTTTTGTGAAAACTCTGGATGATTATCTTTTAAATCTCCAATTGTTTTATCTATCTCACTACTAACACGATAGATTGATGATTCAGATGCAAAAGCTGTTGCCCCCATCATAGCAATTTTATGGCGAATCATCCCAAAAGAACCAATTGTTGAACCAAACTGTTTTCTTTCATTTGCATAAGTTGTACTAAGTTGGATAACTCGTTTAATTCCACCAACAGCTGCTGTTGCAAGTTTTAAGCGACCTAAATTTAAAATTCCAAGAGCAGAACGATGTCCCTCCCCTATTTTTCCAAGAAGATTTTCAATTGGAACTTCACAGTTTTCAAAAATAAGAGGACATGTTGATGAACCATGTATACCCAATTTATCTTCCTCTTTACCAATAATTAAACCAGGAGTTCCTTTTTCAATTAAAAAAGCAGTAAAATGTTCTCCATCAATTTTTGCATAAATGGTGAATAAGTTTGCAAAACCTGCATTTGATATAAACTGTTTTGAACCATTAAGAATATAGTGTGTTTTTGCTTCATTTAAAACAGCTTTTGTTTTTGAACCAAGAGCATCTGAACCATAACCAGTTTCAGTAAGACCATAAGCAGCAACCCACTCTCCTGTTGCAAGTTTAGGAATATACTTTTTTTTCTGCTCCTCTGTTCCAAAAAATAGAAGTGGAAGTGTTCCAATTCCCATATGTGCCATCATTGTTGTTGCAAAAGAGGCCTCTGCAGTCATCATCTCTAAAATTCTCATTGAAGATGTAACATCCATATCCAATCCATCAAATCTTTCTGGAATTTCAAGCATTAAAAACCCTTTTTCGCCCGCTTTTTTCATAAGTTCAAGATTTATTTTTGTTTTAAACTCATCTTTTTGTATATCTATAGATTTTGGTATAATCTCATTATCAAAAAACTTTTTTGCAGCTTTTGCAAAATTATTAACATCATTTGAAAACTCCTCTGGTGTTATAAATTGAGGTAGCTCCTTTTTTACTAATAAAAACTCTCCAGACATTACTCCTCCAAAAATGAATGAACTCTCATTCATTATCATAATTATTATAACGCAGTTTGTCAATTTGTTTTTTCTCATAAATAACTCTTTTATTATAATTTTTTATAATAATAGAATATATTTTTCATATTTTTTACTTAATTTTCAAATAAAAATATTTTGATTTTTATTGTTTAGTTAAAACCCACGATTTATATAAGAATTAATTTATTTTTTTTTGGAGAGTGTTTTTTTTGATTACTCAACTTCAGAATCTTCAGAATCTTCAGAATCTACCTTTTTAGCAATAGGTTTTTCAATGTTTTCAACAGTTTTTTTAACAGGAACATATCCAAAATTATATTGGAAAGTTACAGATGCCATAAACCCACCTGTTGTATTTCCAGAGATAAAATTTGGACCATTTGTAAAAAACTGTTTATTCATATTGAATTGAAGAGCCATGTCTTCATTATGAAGAGAGAATCCAAAAGCAAAAGAGGAGTGATTATGACTCTCTTTTGCTATTCTTGTTGTATTTGCTGTAGTTATATCATTAGCTTTTTCATATGTTTTTGTTTCTGTTGAATCAAATTGAACATATTTGCTATAGCCACTAAAAAATGTAATCCACTCTTTAAAACGATACTCAAGTGAAATTCCTGCAAAAGGAAGAATAAATGTACCATTAGTTGTTTCAGTATAAGTTCCTTTAGTTGGATCTACCAAATCAGATTCTTTATTATAATCAGATGTATAGTGAATTCCAATATATGGTGTTACATCCATTTTTCCATTAGGACTAGTTATTTTTAATGATGTTCCTAAATTCATATTTATTGTAGAAAATTCATGCTCCATTGTTTGAACTTTTGCATCCTCTGCAGAATAGGTTATATCAAAATATCCCTCTGAAGAGTAGTCTAAAAACCCCCAAGCAGTTAAAAGAGTTTTTTCACCAAGTGGCATAAAATAACGTCCACCTAAAACAAGTTGAAGAATTCCATCTGATTCACTATTTAATTCTGTTTTAGGAGTTCCTGCTGAGCTATAAACTTCATCATTATAAGAGCCAAAACGGAGTTTTAATAAAGCATCAAAACCAGTTTTTTCACCAAGTATCATACCTAATGAGAACCCAATATCAAATGCTTGAACCGATTTTGTTGCACTAGAGGAGGTATCTGCTAAATCATTGTTTAATTCTCCTTCAGCACTATCCCCCCAATAGTTAAGAAATAGACCTAAAGTCATATCTCCCATACCATATGCACCAAAAATAGAGTATGTATGTTCAGCATCAAGATCAATACCCTCAACAGTTAGTACACTAGAGTAATCTGCAAAACCAACTGTAATTGCATCAGAGAAGCCAAATGTTCCAAAACCATTAAAATATTCACCACCAAAATATGAAGCATTTAAAAAATCTTTATATTGGTTTGAGAGATGTGGAAACATAATAACATCACCAATATCATAAATAGACATTCTTCCATAATTTGGGAGAGCTGGTGATGATGATAAAGAACCAAGAGATTCAACCCTTGATGTTTGAGCAAAAACAACAAAAGAGAATAAAAAAATAGAAAAAATTAACTTTTTCATTACTACTCCTAAAGTAAAAAGTGATTAGTTTTATCATTTTTTAGAGTATAAAATCAATAATAATTTGCTATTTTAAATCTCATAACAGATAATATAAAATGTAGATTTTGAGAAATAAAAATATTTTTCAAATAGATTTTAATAAATTGCAAACTATTCCTAAAATTGAAAACTAAAGAGCTTTTTTATGTTATAAAAAAATAAAAAAATCTTTAGAATTATAAAAAATATCTTTAACATTATTAGATAGTAGTAGCAAATATTTGATTATAAATAAGGAGTTTTATGAAAGTTTTAATTGAGTATGATTCTGTAAAAGCCGATTTTATCCTTACTGAAAACAAAAATGGAAAAGATATTAGAAAAAAATTTATGTTTTTTCAAGAGGTTTTAGTAGAGATTGACTCTTTTTTCGAAGTAAATCAGTTTGGAATAGAGCTTGTAAAAGCAACAAGACGTAATGATTTGCAAAAAATACGAGAACTCATCACAACAAATGTTTCAATTGAGTCAAAAGATTTTTATGGAAAAACAGCTCTAATTTGGGCTGCTGCTGGTGATAATTTAGAGATTATAAATTACCTTATTCAAAATGGAGCCAATGTAAATGCAAAAGATGATTTAGGTTTTAGTCCACTTATGTTTGCTGCAGAGAAAGGAAATTTAGAGGTTTTTAAATATCTTCATCAAAATGGTGGAGATATAAATGCAAAAACCATTGATTATCACTTTACACCTCTTATGTTTGCAGTTAGAGAGGGGCATAAAAATATTGTTGAGTATTTATTAAACAATAGAGTTCCTTTAAATGAGACAGAGAAAACAACAGCAGAGAGTTATAAAACTGCCTTAATAATTGCAGCAGAAAATGATTATTGGGATATTGTTAAATTATTGATTTCAGCTGGTGCAGATTTAAAGGCTTTTGATGCCCAAAATAGAACTGTTACAACTTTTGCTGGTTTATCAAGGAGAGATGATATTGTTGAATTTATAATAAACTACACTCAAAATGCCTATCTAAAAGAGTTTGATTTAAATCAAGATCCAGATATAGTTAAAGCTGTTAGAGAAAATAGTATTGATTCTGTAAAAAAAATATTAAAAAATAGCCCACAAGAGATAAATCGAGTTGGAACATTGGGTAAAACACCTATTATATGGGCATCATCTATTGAGGATGGTAAAATTTTAGAGTATTTAATCAGTTGTGGTGCTAATATTGAGGATTCTGACTATTTAGGTTTTAATGGTTTAATGTTTGCTTGTGAAAAAGGTTGTTTTGGAAATGTTGAGAGATTCCTTAATATTGGTGCCCAAATAAACTCAAAAACAAAAGATAAATCTATAACACCTCTTATGTTTGCTTCTAAAAATGGTTTTAATGATATTGTAGCTCTTCTTATTAATAGAGGTGCTGATATTCATTCAAAGGCAAAACTTCATCTTTTCGATTTAAAACCAACAATTACCCCATTACTTTTTGCAGCACAAGAGAGAAGATGGAGAACTGTTACACTTCTTATTAAATATGGAGCAAATAGTTTAGATAGAGATCAATTTTTAAGAACAGCAATATATTTTGCCTCTCAAGATAAGCAGTGGGACATTGTTGATTTGTTAATTTTAAATGGTGCAGATATAAATTTTTTTGATATTTGGGATGGGAATGCAGTTTTATATGCAGCTAAGAATGGTGATTTAGAGGGATTAATTGCTTTATCTAAACGAAATGGTAATTTGAAATTTAAAGATATAAAAGGTTTAACCCCTTATGACTATGCTTTTCAAAATGGTTTTATAGATATTGCAGAGTGGATTAAAGAGGAATCAAATAAGCAATTTTGGTTTTAAAAAGAGAATGATGTAAAAACAAAAAAATTATCTGAAGTTATTGCAGGAGATATTTTAAAACTACTTTTAGAGTCTGGTTTTGACCCCTCTCCTTCAAGAAAAAACAGAATACCACCACCAATAAGTGTTAAAACCCCAGCAGATAAAAATATTTGCTTCATTAAAACACTACTAGAATAATCATCCTCTGCCGTTTTAATATCTTTTTGAGCATATTTTCCACTATTAAGATCATCTTGAATGCTATTTGCATTAAAATAAAAATAACCACCAACACCAAATAAAACTGCACTTGTTCCAAGTGTTATCCAAGTATATATTTTGGATGGAGAATCCTCTTTTTTATTTTTATGATCATCAAGAGTTAAATCTTCAAATGGTTCAGTTCTAAACTCTTTAAATGATTTAAAAAGCTCATTTGCTAATATTTTAACAAGAGGAACCAATTTGTTTTCATCCATTGTGATTGTTTTTGATATTCGATTTTCAACAGTTGCATTTTTAACATCTGCAAGTTTTAGTGTTATAATAAATGAGGTTCCTATTTGTCCAACATTTCCTAATACAATTTTATCAACTCCCAATGCCCCACCAATTTCAGCCATACAAGAGTCCTCATTACAACCTAAAATCTCTTTTTGAGCCTCATGTTGTATCATTGAGGTTATATCACTTTTAGATATAATAGAAACATTACTATATTTTTGAAATTCAGAAAGAATAACCTCATAAAGAAGATTTACAACTCTTGAATCAACACCAATTTCTGCTTTTAAATCCATTACAGAGACTTTAATTTTTTTAACCTCTTCAGAAAAAAGAGATAAAGATAAAAAAAACAGATAAATAATAACAAAATATTTCATATTATCTCCACTAAAAAACCTGTTGGATTACAGATACTGTAAGTGTAATAGAACCATACAGAAAAAGCAATAATAAAGTTATTGTGATAACTTTATTTGTTTTTTTTCTCATCAAAACTCCAAATATATACCAGAAGAGAAGTCAAAATCTATTGCAAAATTTGGTGCTAATATAAAACTATTGGCAGATACAATAAAACCAAAGTTTTTTGATAACATAAAATGGGCACTTCCACCAACATTTAAAGCAATAAAACCAGCCTTCAAAACATCTTTGTCTTGAATAGTACTAGTTGATGTTGTTGAAACTTGATAACGAATATTACCATAAGCAGCACCAATAAATGTGGAGAGACTATATCCATCCTCTTTTGCTAAATATAGTTTTACTCTAGCACCTGCAAGAAAATCTGTTTCTATTGTTTGAATTCTTGCAAACAGACCAATGGATAACTTCTCTTGTATAAAAAAGGATAAATCTCCACCAAACCATAATGGTGACCAAGCAAAACCAGATGAAACCTCTTGTTTTAAAATCTCTGTTTTTCCAGAAGGAACACCTAAACCAGTTCCTGCCTCAAGCTGAAGTGACATAATTGATTTTGATTTATCTGTTTTAGTCACTTTTTTTCCATCATCTTTTTTGTCATCTTTCTTTACAACAACATCCTCTTTTGTAATCACTTTGATTATATGTGGTTCAAGAGGAGATCCTGAATTTGCAATAGGATTTAGTTCTGCATCAATAAGCATAATATATAGCTTTAATTCAGGCTCTTTTATTAATGATGCAGGAATCTCTCCAACATACTCTTCATTCAATTTAGTTAATTTTAAAGACTCATATTCATCACCCAATGAAACATAAAAAACGTTAACTTCAGAACCTGTTGATGGAAGAGGATTAACTTTTAAGCTGATTTTATAGGAGTTTCCAATTAAATGTTTCTCTGCTGGAGTGAAAGTTATCTCATATTTTACAGAGTCCAAAACAAAAGTATTCTGATTTTCTGATTCTAAATCCTCTTTTGCTTTATTAAAAATCTCATTAATCTCATCTGTTGAGAAATTTTCAGGAACTTGAACATCTTTATTTAATTTTAGAGCCTTTTTGATAAACTCTGGAGCCTCAACACCATCCTCAACCATAAGATTGAGGACAGCAGCAAGTATATATATATTTGCAAACTCAGGCTCTGTTAATTTATAACTCTCTATCATTGAGATGGCTTTTAGTACATTTGTTTTTGCAACATCTGTATCAAGTTCATTTATAGCTTTTTCAGCATTTTTTTGATACTTCTGAACAGATGACACTATTTTTGGAGAAGCCTTCCCCATAATAAATATGGGGAGAACCATCATTATTATAAAAAAAGATATTCGCATGAACTAATCCTTTTTAATATTAAATTCAACTCTACGATTCATCTCACGGCCTTTTTCTGTTTTGTTAGAAGCAATAGGTTTCTCCATTCCATAACCAACAGATTCAAGCCTACTTTCATCAACACCTTTATTTGCAAGATAATCTCTAACGGCATCAGCACGTTGTTGTGAAAGTTTTTTATTAATTTTTGCACTTCCTTTGTTATCAGTATGCCCCTCAATTACAACTTTTACATTTTTTCTTGAGAGTAAAGCATCAACAATTTGATCAAGCATATCAAAAGATTTTTTATCAATTTTAGCCTTTCCAAATGCAAAGAATACTTTCTGTTTTAACTCAATTTTGTCCTCTTTCACCTCAATTAATGTATATTTTTTAGGTTCTTCATCTGGACAACCATCCTCATCCATATATGAATTAACTGTTTCAGGTTCGTTTGGACACTTATCTATACCTTTACATACTGTTTTATATTTTTCTAAAAGATTCTGTTCAGAAATCCAAGAGTCACAAATACCATCTTGATCATTATCTGGTTCAGGGCAACCCTCTTCATCCTCAAATCCATCAAAGTCTTCTGGATCATTTGGGCATTTATCATTTATGTCTAAAATTCCATCCCCATCATTATCTGGATCTGGACAACCATCTTCATCTTGAAATGTATCAATATCTTCTGAAATCATTGGACATTTGTCAAACTCATCAAGAATACCATCTTTATCATTATCTGGATCTGGACAACCATCTTCATCCTCAAATCCATCAAAATCTTCTGGATCTTGTGGACATTTATCTTGATCATCATAAATTCCATCACCATCACTATCTTTCTCAGGACAACCATCATCATCTTGATAGCCATTAAAATCTTCAGGATTAGTTGGACATTTATCAACACCTTTACAAATATCAATATATGCTTTCTGCTCTCCTAATTCAGAAATCCAAGGATCACAAATACCATCTTTGTCATTATCTGGTTCTGGACAGCCATCATCATCCTCAAATCCATCTTTATCTTCAGGATTATCAGGACATTTATCATGTTGGTCTAAAATTCCATCACCATCTCTATCAACAATTTCACATGGTTTTGAAAGAATCAATGCTGCATTAACATGTTTTCTTGCCTTTGATATATGATATTTTGCTTGACGCCAATCCCCTTGAGAAAGCTCAATTTCTGCAAACTCTTTATTTGCTTCAGCTAAAGCAAGATCTTTAGGACCACAATTAAGTTTCATTGCATTTTGTTTTCTTGCCTTCTCAATTCTTTCATCAATTATCTGAATCTCATCTCTAATTTGAGTTGATGTTGCACAACTAGTAGTAATAAGAGAAAATAGTAGTGATATTAAGATAAGTGACCAAGTTGTAGTAAATTTTTTATGATTTCTTATTTTAGTCCAAATCATCTTCTTCTCCTACACCACCATTTGTCTCATTTTTATTTGCATCTCTTTTTTGATCTGCAATATTTTTTATCTCAATATTTTCAGAGCTATCAACATCTGTTGTTGCATCTTTTTCAAGTTTGAGATCTCCTTCCTCCAAAAGGTATGATTTATCTTCAAGTGCAATTGCTTTTGCCTCTATAGCAAGTTTTCTTGACTTTTCTGCTAAATCTTTAGACTCTTGAAAATCGGAATAGGCACGCTCATCTTTAGATTTATAAAGATATGCTTTTGCTTTGTAGTAGTGATATGGAGCTGTTTTATGTGCCCCAACACGATAGGCTGATTGAATCTCTACTGTTGCCTGATTTATCTCTATTGTTGATTGGATAGGTCCACAACCTACCACAAATAAAGATAGAATCAACAAAGTTAATAAGAGAATGCTACGATTCACGCTCCCTCCTAGGTAAAATACTTGTTATTGTATCAAAGCATTAAAAGCTTGTCAAGTTTGATTAATCAGAATCCACATTTGAACTCTTTTTCTTTAAAATTTTTTTGACTACAAAATATGCAATCAAGACTGCAATTCCAAAAAAGATTAATGCTACCAATTTTTTCATAAGCCAATATATCAAAAATGCTGTTGCAATAACTGCAATCCAAACAAATACCTCTTTTATTTTTCCAACCATGATATACCTCGAAAAATAACTTATCATCTATTCTATTGAAAAAAAAATAAAAAATCAAGTTTAACTGAAATTAATTGGAATTCAGCTTAAAAAATTGATTTTTTTATAAGAAATTACTATTTTGTTGAACTATAAAAATAAAAATAGCTTTTTTTTTCAGAATTTTTGATAGATAAATTAAAAAAACAAAAAAGATACATAAATGTCTTGTTTTTGAATATTTTTTTGCGACATTTTTGTCATAAAAATAGAGGTATTACTCTAAACATCTTTTTTATAAGGATTTTTTATTTATATTATTTAGTGGAAAATATATTGCTATAATTATATTGTTGTTTGGAGGTTGTCATGAAAGGTTTAATAAATTCAGAGTTTATTTTAAATACAGTTGTATTATTACTTATGATTTTTGTAGCTTTTGTTTTAAATTGGGAAATTAAAATAATTACAATTGTTTCAACCTCTTTTTATGTTATTATATATTCACTCCTATTTATACCTTATATAATAAATTACATAAAAGAGAAAAAAGAGGGAATTGAAAGTAGCAGTTCTCTTCAGGATAAAACAATACTATAAATGTCCCACTATGATATTGCTATTATTGGTGCTGGTCCATCTGGTTCAACTTTAGCCAAACTAATTCCATCAAATTTGAAAACTGTTATTATTGATAAGAGAGATTTATTTATAACAAGTCAAAAATTTATAGAACCCAAATTTAATTCAAAAAATTTAAAAATTGATGATTTTGATTCTAAAAATTCTGTTTATGATAGTGATTTTAATAAAAAAATATTATTTAATAGAAGCAAAATTGAGAAATCTTGTGGTGGACTTCTTGCCTTTGATGCTCAAAAAATATTAAAAAAATTAGATTTAAAAATACCATCTTTTGTTATAGATTCAAACCAACTATTTTCAATTCATGCAATAGATTTAGAGAGTAAAAATGAGAGTGTTTATCCCAAAAACTATATAAATATTGATAGAGATAGTTTTGATAGATGGCTTTTCTCTTTAATTCCTGATTATGTTGATAAAAAAATGGGATATTTTTTAGATAAAATAGAAAAAACAGATAATATAATCAAATTTTCACTTTTAAAAGATGGAAAATATGAGTTTCACACATCTAAATTCTTAGTTGGAGCAGATGGAGCCCTTTCAAAAGTTAGAAAATATCTTAATCCTAAAAATACACCACCACTTTATTTAACAGTTCAAGACTATTTTGAAAAAGATTTTAACCTTCAACATTTTGTTGCCTTTTTTCACTCTAAATTAACCGATTTTTATGGATGGATTATACCCAAAGAGAGTCATAATATAGTTGGTTTGTCATTTAGGCAAAACAGTAAAAAAAGAGATATTTTTTTTAAATCAATAGATTTAAGGATGGAGTTTTTAAAAAAAGAGATATCAAAATACTATCCCTCTTTTAATAAAGAGAAATATTTTCGAAGTGGTGGAGTTCATTTTAGGCCAGAATATGTAGATGAGATATTTTTGGGAAGAGACAATATTTTTTTAGTTGGAGAGGCTGCTGGTTGGATTAGTCCAAGTTCAGCAGAGGGAATAAGTTTTGCAATTGAGACAGCTATTTTATTATCAGAATCATTTAGGAATTTAAACTCTGTTTTGTCAGACTATAAGAAAAAAACCCTCCACATAAAAAAAAGATTACTATTTAAAATATTAAAATCACCATTTTTATACTCAAAAAACATCAGAAATATGATATTTTCAACTAATATTGGACAAATATAATCAAAAAATCTTTTTGTTTTGATAAAATAAATTATAGAGATATTTTTGTTTATTTATAAAAAAGTTCATTTTGTTTTTATTTTAATTATTTATAAAAAGGAGAAAGTTGTGAGTAAATTTCTTTCACCAAAAGAGGAGGCTCATTTGATGATGAAACTCTTTCCAAGTTGGACAGAGTGTTATAAAATAATTAATCATCATTTTGATGTTTTACAATCAAGAAATCAGATGATGTTAACATTATCAACATTAACATTAACAATAACAGGTTTTTCTGGACCGAAAATAGCTTCTGATAACTTTTTATCAAGAATTTTTCTTGTTTTAGGGTTGCTAACAGTTCTTTCATCAACAATTATCATTCTTCTTTCAACATTAAAAATCAGATGGTTAACCCAAGATGGAATTGAAGAGCCAATTGATATACTGATATCTCTTATTGCAAGAAGAAATAGAAGAACAAAACTATTTCATATTCAATTAATAACACTTATGAGTGGCCTATCTTTATATGTTGGAGGTGTTATTATTTATCTTCTTATTGGTCATTTTTAAAAATTAAAATAAAAAATGCTTTATAAAAGAAATGAAATGATCCTATTTAAATAAAGCATCAAGTTTTGCTTTTGCATCTTGATCTGAAGTAAGAGGTTTCTCATCATATTTTTTCATTTGGAATGAGGCACAAAAGTTTGGGGCCTCTCTATCACGAATAAATGCAGTTGTTGTTTCTAAGCACTCATTATGAGCATTCGGATCCCAAAAACGGCAGTTTTTACAAATATGTAAAAATGAGTTACAGTTTGGACAGGTATCCTGACGTCCAACTCTTCCATCATAAACCTCAACCTCTTGTTTACAAAAATTACAAATATACATAAAATTATCTCCTTAAAAGTTAAATAGAGAAATTACCTTTCTCCATCTATATTTTTACA
Source organism: Anaeromyxobacter dehalogenans (assembly GCA_020718465.1). Classification (GTDB taxonomy): domain Bacteria; phylum UBP6; class JAFGXH01; order JAFGXH01; family JAFGXH01; genus JAFGXH01. The sequence goes on from DYRY01000001.1 coordinate 31,869, forward strand.
ACCTTTTTAATTTCAAGTCAATATAGTAATTTAACAATATCCTGCTTTTATAATTTTTCAAAAATACTTTTTATTAATTATAAAAATTTAAATTTTTTCCTTTATAAAAAACAAAAAACATAGCAATTTAATTTTTTTGAAAAATTATAAATATCAAAAAATAGAGATAATAATTACTTAAATCTCTATTTATCTAAAGAGTCAACTTTTAATGATTTTAAAATTTGTGTTAAAAACTCAAGAGATAAAGAGGCTTCAATCTCTTTGATTAACATCTGTTTAAAAAATGGCTCTTTTTTTGCTGCTAAAGTTTTTCCAAATGTTTTCCAAAAAGTTCTCTCTTTTCTTGCTTCAACTTTTTTACTCTCAGTAATTTCTAGAATAAATAGGTGTACTCTTGATGAGATATGTTTTGATTCATAAAAATAGCCTTGATAGAGTGTGTTTGATTTTTTAATAACCAATCCACCCTCCTCCTCAATTTTTCTAACCATTGCCTGAAAAGGCATTTCATCCTCCTCAACTGTTGCTGAAAATGGGTAATAATTAAAATCCTCAACACTCATTGAGTGTGCTGGGGTAGATTCAGAACGCCAATAGATCTCCCCTTCATAAAGAAAAATAAACTCAACTTTGTCTCTTACCTCAACAAAAAGATAACTCTCTCCATCTTCATTAAATTTTCTTTTAACTTGAAAGAATTTATAATCTTTTACCAACTCTTTTTTTCTCATATCTCCCCCAAATGGTCTATTAAATCTTAATGTATCGATTTTTTATTGAAAGTCAATAAAAAAATGTGATAACATAAATTATGATATTTTTATTTTTCTCTTTATCAATTTTATTATCAAATAGTTTTGTTTGCAGAGCACCAGAGCTTTATAAATATAGAGAAAATAGAGATTTTATTATTTCAAAAGAGAAAATTAGATTTTTAAATCAGTTAAAAAATTATAGTGATAAAATACAAAATATTAACTATTTAGATGCAATTTTTATAAAAAATTTTTATAAAAAAATTGGAATTAACTCTATTGAAATTACTGATTTTTTAAAATTTTTAAAAAAAGGGGGATATTTTAATAAAAAATTCATTAAAAATAGGGATTTTATACTGAAAAATAATCTATCAAAAGCTATTCAGAAAAATACATGGAACTATATGGGTTCATTTATTGAGTTTTATAGAGCAATCTGTAGTATTGATGGTGATGATAAAATTGTATATGATGAGATCGCAAATGAAACAGATTGTATTTTAAGAGATGATATAAAAAATAGCTGGAATATTGATTACTTCTTTGAGATTATAAAAAAGGGGGATGAGTTAATTTATGATGCCGATTTTGGATTTCCATATTTAACTCCATTTGTTGCAAAAATGATTCTTGTAGAGTTTATGGATTACTACTTAAAAAATAGTAATAGTAGTGATTTACGAAAAGATTTTTGGAGTGGAGTTATTCATAAACAAAATATTGGTGAGTTTAGATGTGGTCATTTTTGTGAATCATACTCTTCACCTTTTGAAAACGATTTAGATTACTATACTACTCATATGGGATATGTGTTAGTTCACTCAGTTGATTCTGGTCATTTAACAGAAAAAATATCAAATGAATTAAATAATTTTGAATTAATTAATAAAAACAGTTTTTTAGATGAAAAAAAAGAGAAAAATAAGACAGAAACTGAAAAAAAAACTGAAAATAAAATTGAAAATGATATAAAAAGTAGTAATTCTAAAGATATAAATAGTAATAGTGATAATTTATTTTTAAACTTTGTAAAAATAGTTATGGATAAATATATTTTAATTAGTGAGATTGATACTGTTGGAGTTGAATGCTCCTACTATCTTCAAAGAGTTTTAGAAAATATGGGTTATAAAATAAAAGGGAGACTTAAAAGCTCAACTATGGAGCAAAAACTGTCTAAAGACTTTAAATCATCACGAAAAAGAGAGTTTTTTTCAGAGGAATTACTTATTGCTGGAGATATGATTCAACAAAAAGGACACACTTGGGTTTTTGCTGGTTATGGTAATCTAAATAAAAAATATATAGATTTTATAAAAACAGATCTTAATAAAAATAGTAATCTAGAAATTTCTAAAAACAACAAAAATGTTATTGATAATGTTAATGAAAGTAAAGTAAACATTGATTATAATCAAAATAAAGTTAATAAAAATAGAGTAAATCTTGATAATTTAATAACTAAAGTTAATAAAAATAGAGTAAACCCTAATGTTATTTATATTTTAACTTATGAAGCAGTTGGTAATAGAGCAAGATCTGTTGGTCTTTTTTATAGAATGATGCCTTATGAAAAAAAAGATTGGAGTTACACATCTTGTGATATAAATGAGATTTGGAAAAATGATGATGAAGGTTTTAAACCTGCTCCTCTTGATGAGTTTAAATATATTTATAGATTAATTAAATAGTTATTTTTAGGTTTTTTATAAAAAAATTCTTACTTTTAATGGAATTTTTAAATTTTGGAGCTTAATGTGTATCAAGATACTCTTTTGCTTCATGATTATTTGGATCAAATTCAAGAACTTTTTTGAATGCGCTTTTAGCTCTTAGAGCATCATTTGCAGCACCTCTTAGACGACCAATATTAAGGAATAGATCTATTTTCATTTGATTATCCTCAATTTTTGCTTGGTTTAGTTGAAGCATTTGGAAAACTTTAAGAGCTCCTTCTGAATCTCCCATCTCCATTAACATTGTTCCAAGCTCCATTTGACCTGGAATATATCCCATTTTTAAACGATTTGCTGTTTCATAACAAGAGATAGCTTTATCATAGTCAGAGGCATTTCGACAAGCTCTACCTAAATAAACCATATATACATGTCTATCTTCAAAATTTCGATCTGTTTTAAGATTATTAAAAAAATCATCAAAATAGTTAAAAAAATTAAAAGACTCTGTTGAATTTGAGTATAACTCTATCAACTCAAGCATAAGAGATTGATTCTCTCGATCATTATCAAAATCCTCCTCTTTAAATGGAATAACCATCTCTGGTTGTTTCAATTTATTAAGGTATAAATCAATTAATTCCTCTCTAAGTTTAACTTTTTTTTCTCCAGATGCTTTTTTTAACTCTACATTAAGAAGATTTACATACATGTTATAATCCCCTTTATTTTTTGCAATCTCTTTTAAACCACTTACAGCCTCCATTGAGTCTGGTTTATACTCAAATGCCTTATTATAACATTTAATTGATAAATCCTCTTTTCCAAAATTATGATATGCAATAACCCCCATTTTTACAAAAACAGAGGCCTTTAACTCATTTGATTCAATCTCTGGAATACGATTTTTAATAAAATCAAAATAGCCTTTAAGATTATCATTTGCAACATATATTTTTTCAGCATAAAAAAGATACTCTCCATTTTCAGAGTTATTTTGGATTAAATCTTTTATTAATTCAAGAGCCTCTGATGGTTGATTAAGTTGTTCCATAAAAATTTTAACTTTTTTAAAAATTATCTCACTCAATTTACTATCTTCAACAAACTCAATTTTTTCATCTAAAAGAGCAATCAATTCACTCCAATTTTTTTGAGCAAATAGAATTTGTTCTCTAACATCAAGAATCTGCTTATTGTAAGGATCATGCTCTCTAATAAAAGAGACACACTCTTGAGCTCTCTCTATCTGATTTAGATGTTGAGCATATATTGTTGCAAGTTGTACCTGAATATCAATCTGTTCATCTTTTGATGTTGCTCTTTTAAATTTAGATAAGTAAAGTGTTGCAACTTTATCATAATTAGCTAAATCTTTATAGCACTCAAGAAGTATTAACTCTGTTTGTGCCGTTTCAGGTGAATTTTCATAGGATATTTCAGCAATTTTTACAGCTCTTTCTAGAAGCTCTTTTTTATCTTTTTGATGTTTAAAAAGTTTTAAGTAGTAGTAAGCAGTACGATTTAAATGATAAACCTCATTAGGATAGAGTTTTAAAAAATCCTCTAAAACAGGTATAATTGCCTCAAAATTATCTTCACTTTTATAATATTCAAAAAGTTTTCCAAGAATAGCCTCCTCTGAATGATTTAACTCTCTTGCTTTTTCAAAACACTCAACTCCACCATCAATATCACCTAAATGATCATAAAGCAGATATCCCTGTTTTTGATAAACTTCAAAAAGAGTGTTTGAATCTTTAATAAGTGATATTAATTTTGTATAAACTCCTCTTAGTTTATCATACTCACCATACTCATTATACATAGATTCAAGTTTATTTAAAGCCTCAATATGTTGAGGATTTTTCTCTAAAATAACAAGAAAATATTTTTCTGCTTGTTGAAAATTTCCCATATATTTATGTGAAATATCACCCATCAAAAGATATACATCTATTGATTTTTCATCACCCTTTAAAGCTACAAGAAGTGTTTGATAAATCTGGATTAATTTATCAAAATCATTAGTCATTTCTGCATAATTTACACCAATCTGAAGAATCTCGCCATCACCCTTTGATAATAAAAGAGCCTCTCCATATTTTTTCATTCCACGCTCAATCTCTGAAACATCAAAAAACTGTTTCATCTCATCTTTCATTAAATCAAGTTTTAGAGCATCCTCAACACCCTGCATATTTATAATGAGGCTGTATATGGAATCAAGTTCATCATACCTACTTGAATCAATATAAACAGGTTTTAATATCTCTAAAATTTTTAGTTTTAACTCAAGTTGATCAACTTTTAGAAAATCATTGAGTTTTAATAGAAATTTAGTTGCTCTATCCTCAAGAGGATCCCATTCTAATATCTCTCCAAGTAAAGATATTGCATGTTCAAAATCTCTAAATTTTTCAACTAAAAATTTTGAAACCTCTAATTTTAATAAAAGAAGTTCACCTTGGTCATCAAGAAGATCTATTTTTCTATAATAAAGCTCTCTCATTTTTTCAAATGATTTTATATTATTAAGGGATGAGATATATTTATCTAAAATCTCAATGTTTTGTTCATCTAACTCATAAGCTGATGACAAGAAGTTAGTTGATTTTTCGGGTTCATTTAGTTTAGTTTTATAGATCTCAGATAATTTTATATAGAGGTCAATTTTTAAATCAATATCTGAAAAATCCACTTTTTCAAGATAGTTTTCAAAAATCTCTGTTGCTCTTCTATAGTTTTTTGTCTCCTCAATTAACTCCTCTATTGTTAATAAAATCTCTCTTTCTTGAGTAAAAATAAAAATTTTATCATAATATGTGATTGCATCTTCATAATTTTTACTCTGTTCATGATAGATTTCAGCTATTTTAAGAAGTATTGGAACCTGTTTTGAATCTGAAAGTGTTTTAAGCCATTTTTCATGGATAGAGATAAGATTGCTCCATCTCTCTTTAATAGAGTATAGTTGTTCAAGTGCATCATAAATATGAGGCAATATATCACTATTTGAAATAAATTGCTCAAGATAAGTTATTAACTCATCCTCACTAAATTTTGCTTTTATTAAAAAGGTAAACATTTTAGAGGCTCTATCAAATCTCTCAACTTTTTCAAGATAGATTTTTCCCATTTTAAACATAAGTGGAATAAGGGCAATTTTATTGCCTTCATTTTTAAGAAATTCAAATTTCTCCTCTAAAATAGAGATTAATCTATCATAATTCTCAAGTGATTCATAAATTGTTTCAAGATTTGAGAGAACTTTTAATCTATTTTCTGTTGAATCAATAATCTGTTCATATAGTTCTGCTCCATACTCAATATTTTTAAGATATTTAAACTGAATATCAGCAGCTGCCTCAATATATTGTGGTTCAGAAGTAATCTCAATAACTCTTTTATAAAAATTTGCTAACTCTTCCCATTTTTGAAGTTCATTAAGATATGAAATTAGTGTATCTTGATGCTCCTCTTGATTATATGAGTCCAAATCATAAAGTTTATATAAAAATGGTAAAGCTTTCTCTTTATTTTTAAATTGCTCAAGAGCAATATCTCTTAATCTATATAGAGTTTCAACTTTTTCATCCTCAATCTCCTCTTTTAATTTAAGAATATTAAAAAGTTGAGAATATTTATCCAGAGTTGTATAAATTTCATCTAAAAATTGAAGAGTATCCTTATTATAAGAATCAATTTCAATAACTTTTGCAAAATATATCTCAGATTCAATATAATTTGAAAATTGAAATAGCATTCTACCTAAATCAAAAAGAACAATTTTATAGAGTTTATTCTCTTTTGTTAATGATATTACTATTTTTTTCAAAGATTCAATAAGACGTTCCTCAAAACCCATTGATTCAACATACTCTTTTAGTTCATTATAAATATCAATATTTGGGTTTAGTTGAATAGAGGCAATAAAGTAGTCATATGCTTTTCCTGTTTCACTACTTCTATCAAGATAAATTTTAGCAACTTTATAACATAGAAGAGATTGTTCCTCTTTTGAAGTAACAGTTTTGATTCTCATTTGATTTAGTTTTATTTGATAGGGGATGTTATCTGTTGACTCAAAAAGTGAATCAAGATAGTTATATATATCTTCACTATATTTTTTCTCTTGAATGAATTTAAAAAGAAGTTTTATTGCATCTTCATGCTCTGGATTCATATCAAGAATTAATGTGAGTTTTTGATAGGCCTCCTCATATCTCTCAAATTTTGAAGAGAGAATCTCAGCAAGTTGATACTCAATTTTCTCACTCTCATCTTGGTCAATAATAAACTCTTTGTAGTTTTCAAGAAAAGAGATAAGTTCTTCATGCTTATTGAGTTCTTCATATAAAACTCTTACTCTTTGAACTATATCTTGATTTTCAACATACCCATACTCTGTTAAAAATTCAAGGTAGTATTTTATTGCCTCTTCATAATTTTGAAGTTTTTGGTCAAAAATATATGCACGTTTTTTATCATACCCTTCAACATCATCAACATACTCTCTCATTTTTCCAATAAGAACTAAAAGAGAACTCCAATCTTGAGATTGTTCATATAGTTTTTCAAGCTCGAAATAGAATGTTGTCTCTTCTGGTGTTAATGATATCATCTTTTGATATAGCTCAATTGCTTGTGGTAGTTGAAATAGTCTCTCTTGATAGATAAATGCTGCCTCTTTTAAAACATCTATTTTTGAGGAGATATCTTCAATATAATTGGCCTGTTTTAGATATGTGAGAACAAGCTCATTGTAATTCTCCTCCTCGTTTAAAATCTCCACCAAATATTGAAATGCCTCTTCATAGTAAAAATCACCACCTTTTACATACTCTAGAAGATACTTTTTAGCCAATTTTGAGTCTCCCAAAATTGTGTATGATATTGTACCAATTTTGTAAGATAAAAATGTTTTTTTATTTGAGTTTGGATATATTGAAACTAATGTTTTAACAATAATTTGGTGTGAATTTAATTGATCAGCATACTGCTCTAGCTTTTCAAAATAGTCATCTCTATTTTGGTCTAATTGATAACCAAAAAGAAGAGTATTGAATATCTGTTCATCTCTTTCTGGAAAACTATTCTCTAGAAGCTCTATCTTATATTCTATTATAGTTTTTAATTCATCACTTTTTTCATCTTTTTTATATAGAGATGTAAGAGCATCAAAAAGTAAAAGTAATTTCTCCCACTCTCCTATTTTTCTATAAATTGGTTCTAATATCGTTAGTAGTTCAATATCACTCTGTTTCTTGTTAAATATAAAATCTAATAGATTAAGTGATTCTGAATGCATCTGATCAATATCTAATGCACTATCAAGATATTCAGCAGCACTTTTAAAATTACTTTCTTGAAGAGATAGTGAAGCTAATTCATAATAAAATGAAAGCTTCTGATCATCTTCAACTTTTGGTAAAACAGATTGATAAACATCTATTAATATATTAAAAGATGATACACTTCTACAAAGTGATTCAAAATATTTAAAATGCTGGAGTGTAAATGGTTCATAAGAGATTAAAGACTTTAACTCACCTATAGCCTTATCTGTTTGCATAAGCATTTCATCATAGATAAGTGCCTTTTTTAGAGTATACTTACTAATAAGAGAGCCATCATCTATCTTCTCTGTAAAAATCTGATAAATGTTGAGAAGTTCCTCCCAATTTTCAGAAGTAGAATATTCAACTTCTAATTTTTCCAGTAATGATAGATTCTCTGGTTGTTCTAAAAACTGATCTCTCAACTCCATACTTCAACTCCTACAATTTAAAAAACTAGAAATACTTTATCATGACTATTTTGTCATTGTAAAGAAATTATTAAAATAATTTAAAAAATCTTTATTTTAGATTTTTTCTATTTTTCACAATAATAAAATATAACTCACTATTATTTAAAAGAATAATAAAATAGAGAATAGATTCACAAATAATTGACAAATTTATTAAAAGAATGTAAATTATCTCTTACTCTTTTTAGAGGATTATATGTTTTTTATAAGAAAGTTGGTATCTTTAAGAATATACATATTTATCTTTTCACTTCTTTTTGTTGCCTATCTTGGTTATAGAGCTATTTTTATTAATATAGATTTTTCAACAAGATCACTCTATTTATCTGATGATCCTGAACTTGATTTTCTTGCAGCCCATCAAAAAATTTTTGGAAATGATGATGGATTAATTATTTTAGCACTTAAAAGTGAAAAAATATTCACACCTGCTTTTATAAAAATGGTTGATGAACTAACAAACTCAATCTCTAATATAACAATCAAAAGAGAGAAACTAAAAGTTGATACAGATAAGAAGGAGCAATCAAGACTTAAAGGTTTTGATAACTCTTCAGAAAAAAATAGTAAAACTTTAATGAATAGTGAAAAAAATGAAATAAACTCTGATTCTGAAGAGATTATTGATGAAGATATTATTAATGATTCAGAAAAAATAGATATTTCTGATAAAAAATCAGATAAATCAGAGGAACAAAATGGTAATATTGATAAAAATGTTATTAATATTCAATTTGATCCATACAAAGCCCCTATTGGCTCTTTAATAAAACCTGTTGAGTATGTTATCTCAATTACAAACACTCAACATATTTATGGAAAAAACACAGATGATGAAAATATTGTTGACCTAATTATTGAGCCTTTTATCTCTCAAAATGAGCTTAATAGCTTTAGAATAGATGACTATTCAGAGTTAGCTCAGTTAAAAAAGAGTGTTTTAGAAAGTAATCTTCTAAAAAAACAGCTTATATCTGAAGATGGTAAAACAACTGCAATTGTATTAAAAATTGATAATATATTAACAACAGAGGGAGAACGAAGAGGGGTTATAGTAAAAGTTATGGAGATTTTTAATAATTATAAAAAAAATAATCCAGAACTTTTTAAAAATCTAAATGTTCAATATGGTTTTAGTGGAATTCCTATTGTTCAGGGGGAGTATAGTCGACTTATTAGTAGTGATCTATTTTTCTTCTTTTTTCTATCTGCTTTTGTTATGGGGGTTGTTCTTCTGTATCTCTTTAAAAAACCACATGGAATCTTTTTGCCCCTCACAATTGTTTCACTGGCTGCTATTGCAACTTTTGGTATTATGTCTATGAGTGGTGAGAGTCTTAATATTGTGAATAATATTATCCCAACTCTTATTCTTGTTATTGGATTATCAGATACAATTCATATTCTTCATAGATACCATTTTGAGATAAATGAGAGTGGATTAGAGAAGCAAAAAGCAATAGAGATAACATTTTTTGACCTTTTTAAGGCATGTTTTATAACTAGTTTTACAACTGCTATTGGTTTTTTCTCCCTTCTCTCTGCAAAAATAGATATTATTAAACGGCTTGGGTTTTATTCTGGAGTTGGAATTCTTTTAGCATTTATTTTTATTATTTTACTACTTCCTGGAGCACTCTATTTTCTTAAAAAACCAGTTTTTAAAAAAAGAAAAGAGGGAATCGATATATCTGGATTACTTCTTAAAATTCATGAGTTTAATATTAAACATCCATGGAAAAATCTTATTGTTGCAACATTAATCCTTTTGATTGCAATCTATTTTATAACAAAAATGGATATTAACACACATATGCTTGAGGAGTTAAAAGAGGATAATCCTATTCGTCAAGGAATTCTATTTGTTGAAAAAAATATGACTGGTGTTTTACCAATTGAGATATCAATTGAATCCAAAAGTGGTGAAAAAAACTCAATTTTAAGAAGTGATGTTCTTAAAGCAATGGATGAACTGAAAAAAGAGCTTAGAAAAAATAGCTCAATTGGGTTCATTGTAACAATATCAGATTATATAAAAGAGAGTTATTGGGCTGCAAATGGCTCAACAGATAACTATTTTGTTATTCCAGATAGTAAAGAGTTAATATTAAACTACTATGGAAGACTAAAAGATTCTGAAAAAGGGGAGAGAGATATTGGAAATATAGTTTCCTCTAACGGAGATAAATTAAAGTTATCATTTGCCCAAAGTGATGTTGGATTAAATCAATTTTTTATTACAATTGATAAATTGAAAAAAGATATTGATAAACTATTTCCAAAAGATATTAATGTAAAAATTACAGGTGGAACTTTTGTTGCATATAGAGCTCTTGATAATATTATTCGTGATATGATACTATCATTGGGACTTGCTTTTATTTTTATTGCAGCAACAATGATTATAATGCTTCGCTCTTTTAAATTGGGTCTTTTGAGTATGATTCCAAACATTATTCCAATTCTGCTTACAATGGGAGTTATGGGTGCTTTTGGTATTATTGTTAGAACATCTACTGTTTTGATATTCTCAATTGCACTTGGAATTGCAGTTGATGACTCAATACATTTTTTAGCGAGATATAAAATAGAGGCAGAGAAGCATAAAAATAGTAAAGATACTCTTAAGTATACAATGTTAGGAACAGGAAAGGCAATTATATTTACAACTGTTTTAATAACTATTGGAGTTATGGTTTTGCTTTTTTCCGATTTTATTGCAATAGTTCACTACTCTATATTAACTATGGTTGTTATGGTGGCAGCTCTTTTGGGAGTTTTATTTGTTCTACCACCACTATTAGCAATAATTAACCCATTAAAACTGAAAAAATAGAGGATATTATGAGTGATTTTAGTGTTATAGATTATTCAACAGCTATATATGGCTCAATATCTGGTAATGAGCCAATTGTTATTTTTGGTAGAGTTGAGGGTGATATTAATTTATCAAATATATTGGTTATTGAGGAATCTGGAGTTGTGAAAGCAACAGTTGAGGCAAAAACCCTTGTTTTAAAAGGAATTTTTATTGGTGAGATATATGTTGATGGTGTTATTGAGATCTCTGAAAAAGCTATATTCATAGGAAAACTAAAATGTAACACACTCTCTATTGCTGATGGTGCAAAAATAAAAGCAGATATTGAGATTTTTATGAATCGCAAACCCATTAAAGAGAAAAAAAATGAACAAAAAGCTATTGAAAAGAAAAATAAGTTGTTTTTAGATGAAATCAAAAAAATAGAAACAATAAACACAGATGATTCTGTTGTTTTTTTAGAAGAAAAAACTTTAACTGAAAACTCTACTGTTTATTTAGAAGAAAAAAAAGAGAAAGATTCTGTTATTTTATTAGAAGAAAAAACTTTAATACCTGATGTTAACAAATCAGAAATAATAAAAGATAACAATCCACAACCAACAAAAAATGAAAAATCAGATAAAAACAAAGTTAAATCTAAAAGTGAACAAAAAATAAAGGCACAAAATAGTCTAAAAATGGATAACTCTCTTTTTGATGAGTATAAAAATTGGCTAAAAAATAGTGAAACTAAAACAGTAAATAGTTTACAAAAAGAGAATAATGAAACTAAAGTTGATGAGCTCAAAGAAGAGACTGTTTTTAATGAAAGTAAAGTTGATGAGCTCAAAGAAGAGACTGTTTTTGATGAAAGTAAAGTTGATGAACTCAAAGAAGAGA
>DYRY01000001.1:43920-71631 GCA_020718465.1 Anaeromyxobacter dehalogenans
GTAAAGTTGATGAGCTCAAAGAAGAGACTGTTTTTGATGAAAGTAAAGTTGATGAGCTCAAAGAAGAGACTGTTTTTGATGAAACTAAAGTTGATGAGCTCAAAGAAGAGACTGTTTTTAATGAAAGTAAAGTTGATGAGACTGATATGTTTTCTGAAATAATAGTTAATTTTGTAAAATCAGACAGAAATTATGATAATTGGGGTATACATTTTTGGTATATTGATGAAAATAGTGTAATTTATAATCTAACAGAGTGGAATAAACCAATTTTACCCGAAAAATCCACAGATAAAACAATCTCTTTTATTATAAAAGTTGATAAACAAACCTTTGATAACAGATTTTTTATGATTTTTCATAAAGGTGATGAAAAATCAGTGGATATTGAACTTCCTAATCTTTACAATTTTAAAAAATTTCTTTATAATAAAGATGAAAACTCTTTAGAGAGTTATAAAAATGAATAAAAAGTGCCTATTTACGTCTAAAATTAACAATTTTTTGGAGTTGATTATGATTAAAAAATTTATACTCTCAATGTTGATACTCCTTTCAACAACAATTTTTGCAACAGAAACTGGAGCAGAGGCATCTGCAATGCAAAGTGATGTAATGAAACAACAGGCTGTTGGACAGCTTGGCTTTATGCAAATTGATGGTGATTCTTATGTCCAACTAAATTTTGGATATGAGATAAATCTTGGTTTAATTGGTGTTGGTGTTCAACTTCCACTAAATATCCTTGTTAGTTGTGGAGATGATGATTGTGATGATAAAACTTGGAACAAAATTCGTAAAGCAGATTGGGATGAGTTCTCTGATTACTTTAAAATAATCAGATATTTTCGTTATGGTCATAAATTCGATGAAAAAAATCTCTTTTATGCAAGAGTTGGGGCTTTAAGTAATGCCTATATTGGTCATGGAACAATTTTAAATAACTATCTGAATACTCTCTCTTGGGATACTTTCAAACCTGGTGTTCAGTTTGATGTTTATACCAATTATGGGGGAATTGAAACAATAACTGATGACATTACAAATCCAAATATTATAGGATTTCGTGGTTTTATAAGACCACTATCTTTTGTTTTCTCTTCTGAAAATTATCTCTCAAACTTTGCAGTTGGTTTCTCATTTATATCTGATATAAATGCTCCAAAACTTAAAGAAGATGGTGAATTAGAGGCTGCAGAAACAGAGTTTCTTAAAATTTTTGGTTTTGATTTAGAGTTTAGAGTATTTTCAAATAAAGTTATTACAATCACACCATATACTGATTTTAACTTTATTGGTGGATTTGGAAATGGTATGCATTTTGGGATTGATACTAAAATCAATATTCCACTTACAGGTGCACACTTTAGAATTAAACCAGAGTATAGAGTATTTAGTGATGAATATATCCCAACATACTTTGATGCTATGTATGAATTTACAAAATGGTCTCCAAAATATTTAGCAATTGAAACTCAAAAAGGAAAACATGGATACTATATTGAGTTGGGATATGACCAATATCTTTTAGAGTCACTTATATTTAATATTAAGGGGATTTACGAAGATTATGAGGGTGAAGATAACTCATCTCTTTTACTTTATGGATCTGTTCCATTTTTAGATAACTATAAGTTTAGTGCAATTTATTCAAAAGCAGGATTTGATAAATTTGAGGATGCTTTTGGTCTTGAGAATGCACTATTATTAGTTGAATTAAGTATGAATATATCTGGTCCACTTTTTGGAACTCTTCAATATCAACGCACTTGGTTTTATAATGAGGAAAAAGATGAGTTAGAGTCCGATTACTCTTGGAATATTGGTTTTTATGTTGCATTTACATTCTAAAAAATAGTTCTACAAATTCTTCTTTAAATATCTATTTAAACAATAAAAATTAAACTGTTCTCTGTTTTTTTAATGAAGAGTGGGTTAAAACCAACTAAAGTTGATAAATATTTATTATTATTTAAATTTTTTAGATATTACAAAAAATGTAGAATTAGTTTTTAAAAATACTATTATATATCAATTGCTAATCTCCAACCTTCTCGAATAGATTTTTTTGCATCAAGATTTTTCACACTATTAGCCCCACCTATTATATGTATTGGTTTTGTAGTTTCAACGTTGGGTTTTATTGATTCACCGCCAGTTGCAATAATTATTTGATCTGCTTCAATAAATCTACCACCACTATAAAATATCCCATTTGAGACAATTTTTTCATAATTAACCTCAGAGATAAGATTTACACCACTATTTTGTAGTATTGTTTTATAAATCCAACCAGTTGTTTTTCCTATTTTTTTCCCAAGTCCCTCTTTTCCACGCTGCATAAAGGTTATTGATAAATCTCTGTTAACCACTAAATTATTTTTAAAAAACTGAATTTTATCCTCTTCAGTAAGAAAATTTTGTTTAATTAATCCACCATTTATATTAACTGTTTTATCAATTCCCCAAACTTTAAAGAAATTATCATTATTAAATAGTGGTTGTTTAAAAAGAAGATACATTGCAATATCAATTCCAATTCCACCTGTTCCGATAATAACAACTTTATTTCTATTTATTTTGGGAGAATTTTCTAAAATCTTTTTATAAAATAGTACATTTTCAGAAAAAATGCCATCAATTGCTGGAGTATTTGGTTTTGTACCAACACTCCAAACAATCTCATCAAAATCATCAAGTAGATTTTGATTTGTTTTTGATATGACTGTATTGAGATATAGGTTAACTCTATTTTGTTCTAAACTACTCTCCCAATATTTTAGAAGCTCTTTAAATGGCTCTTTTCCTGGTATTTTTGAAGCTAAAAACAGATCTCCACCAATATAACTATTTTTTTCAAAAACAGTTATATCATGCCCTCTTTTAGAGGCATTCATTGCAAAAGAGACTCCAGCAGCACCTCCTCCAATAACAGCAATATTTTTTTTCTTATCTATAATGATATTTGCATTTAAATCAAATTCATAGCCACTTTGAGGCGTTACAAGACAAGTAACTCTTCTTCCCTCAAAAACATGATCTAAACAGGCTTGATTACAAGCAACACAAGGTGCAATTCTGTTTTCAGCCCCACTTTTAATTTTTTCAACCCAATATGGATCTGCAAGAAGTGGTCTTGCAAGAGATATTAAATCGGCCTCTCCATCACTTAATATTTTTTCTGCTAAATCTGGGTTGGATATTCTATTTACTGCAACTATTGGAACAAATTTTTTTGGTTTAATATCATCTTGATTTGAATTATAGTTTTTTTCAAAAGAATATAGAGAATCCCTTAATTTTTTGGTAAAAATTGAAAAAACTGCCTCTGGAACAGGAGAGGCAATTGTAGGAATTTGAGATTCATGCCAACCAACACCAGAATTTAAGATATCAACCCCCTCATCAATTAAAAGATTAGAGAATTTAAGCGTTTCATCAAAAGTTATACCATTAGGAACTAACTCAATAACTGGAACTCTATATATAATTAAAAATGGAGATTTTATGTTTGCTCTAATTTTTCTAACAATCTCTAGTGGAAAGCGAACTCTATTTTCAAAACAACCTCCCCATTGATCATCTCTACTATTTGTTTCTGTGGAGAAAAATTGATTCAGAAGATATCCTTCAGAACCCATTATCTCAACACCATCATATCCCGCTTTTTTAGCTAAAGTAGCACAATTTACAAAATCCTCTACTGTTTTGTATATATCTTGTTCACTTAGTTTTTGAGGTGGAAAAAATCGATTAATCGGAGCAGGAGTCTCTGTTGCTCCAACCGATTTTTTATGAAAAGCATATCTTCCTGTATGAAGAATCTGCATAACAATTTTACCACCCCATTTATGAACCTCTTGTGTAACTTTATTATGCTCTAAAACTTCATTTTCATTTGTTAATTTTGCAAAATGTGGAGCTCCCTTTCCTTCATCATTGGGAGAGATTCCCCCTGTTATAATAAGTGAAACCCCTCCTTTTACCCTTTCGGAGTAGAATTTGGCTAATTTATCAAAACCATCCCTCTCTTCTTCAAGAGATGTGTGCATTGAACCCATTATTACTCTATTTTTTAATACAACATCACCAACTTTAATAGGTGATAAAATTGTTTTATAGTTTCCCATTTCTATCCATTAATATTAAGATAAAACTCTAAAATCTTAATTTTTTGTAAAAGTCGCTCTCTACTTTTGAAAACAATATCTTTACTTTTAGCATCATAAATAAATTCAATAATCTCTCTTGAAGAGAGAGTTTTAAGGGCATTTTCAAACTTATTCTTGTTAATTGACTCTTGATAGTGAATCTCTTTATTATTTTGATTTCCCTTTTGAATAAGATGTTTTAAAAAATTTTTGTAGGATAATTTATCATCTTTTTGAAGAGATAGCTCTTTGAAGCAGAAGTAGTATGATTCAAAAAAGTTTTTTATTGTTGCTTCATAAAATTGATTTTTTAAAACTGCATTTTCATCTGATATCAAAAGTTGATTTTCACTTTTTTTTATTATCAACTCATTTTCAACTCTTTCAAGAATTTCAGTAAACTTATCTTCATAATTTAATTCAGGATTTATAATAAACTCATCTTGAAAAATCTCTGATAGAAACACTGCCTCTTTTTTGGCATCATTAATATCACTAAACCTTTTTATTGCAGACAAAACAATTGCCTCATTTATAAAATGGTGAATTATATTATTTTTATAGTACTCTATTCCAGACCTCTGTTGTGGTGTAAATTTATAAAGTTCACTCTCTTTGTCTAAAATTGAGATATGATTATTTCCAATAAAAAAATCTATTGCCTCTTCAAGTGCTAATACTGGAGTCTGTAATGTGTTAGACATTGGTATATTTTTTCTGTTTAAGAGAATTTTATGGATTGATAAAAATCTACCTAATAGTTCACTAAACTCAACTTTTCCAGAGTTTGGAAGAGTCAAAAGTGATATTCCTAAAATTGCAGAGGCAGTAACTATCATTTTTCTATTAATATCATCAAGCAACTCATATGCAATTTTATTGGTTATATTTTTATCTTTATATTTTGCTTGATTTTCACAATATTTATCAAGTTTTAAAGGATCTCCAAAACGGATATATATTCTTCCAAATTTTGATTGTAAAACTTTTCTACTACTTATAATAGAGTTAACCCCCTCTTTCTCTTTATCCATGCCAGAAAGCTCTTTTAGATATGATTTCTCTTCAATTACTCTTTCATAGTTAATTGAAACTGGTACTATTGCTATTTTTTTATTTATACCAGTTTTAAAATAGTCAATAACCATTGATAGCATACCTGTTTTAGGAGGCATTAACTTTCCTGTTCGACTTCTTGTTCCCTCAATAAAAAACTCAATACTAAAGCGATCATTTATTAATTGAGTCAAATATTGTTTAAAAATAGCAGAGTAAAATAGATCATGTCGAAATGTTCTTTTAAGGAAAAAAGCACCACTTCTCCTAAAAAGAGTTCCCATTGGAAAAAAAGAGAGATTATCTCCAGCAGCAACATGAGGTGGAATCATCCCTTTTTGAAAAAACAGATGAGATAAAACTAAATAATCAATATGACTTTTATGACAAGGTGTTAAAACTAGTGTATACTCTTTAGATAGCTCTTTTAGTCTCTCTAATTCATCATCAACCATATTTAAATCATCATATATTTTTCTAAAAATAAGAGATAAAAGTGCTGAAAATTTTCTGATGTATGATACTTGATAGTTTGCAGCTATTTTTTTTAATGTTTTTATTGCCAACTCCTCAATATCTTCTCTCTTTTTTTTATCAGTTTTACTTTTTTCCTCAATTGCTTTTTGAATCTCTGGAGTAGCAATAATCTGTTCAATATTTATTTTAGGTCCCTTAACAATAGGACCTCGAATAATCTCCTCCTCTTTTTCAATTTTATAAAGTAATTTAGAGGATAGAGATTCTGCAAGATCAATATCGGTTTTTTTACTATTTTCAGCAATAAAATCCTGAAGAGATATTGGTTCTAATAGTTTTGCATTTGCATTTTTATAGAACCTTATAAGTTGATATGTAATATGAAATGCACTTGGATTTTTTTTATGATTAATAGCCTCTCTAATTGTCTCTGCCTCTTTTTTCAAAAGAAGCATTTTTGGGATAATATAGATTGGAAGTTTTGACTCTTTTTGAAATTTTATTAAATCAACAAGTGGATTATCTTTAAATTCACAATTACCAATTCCTAATAAACTAGATTTTCTTAAAAAAATCATTGCAGGTTTTTTACTTTTTAAAGCCTCTTTTAAACTACTCTCTCTTTTTGAAAATATTTTTGAAAAAAGAGTTGTTGGTGTTTCCCAAAGAAAAGTTGTTAACTCATTAACATAACTAATATCTGGTAATTTAAGAGATTTTAAAGTGTGATTTAAGTAAAGATATTGAATAAAATCAACACTTTTTCCAACAAAAACAAATAGAGCATCTTTTTTGAATGTCTCTGAAATTAACTCTTTATAGTTTGGAGCATCATTAATTTTTGAAAAATATTTATTAAAAAGATATTTGAGTATAAAACCATATTTGAAATTGTTCTCCATTTATTCACCTTTAACAAATTAAATTTTTAAATTAAATTTTTAAATTAATCATTGAAACAACATATAAAGCAAATGTAACATATTATAATCATTAAAACAATAAAATCACTATCTGTTTTATTTTTTTATAATAAAACATTTTTATTTTCTATTTAAAATAGAAAATTTATAAAATATTAATTTTTAAAATATCTTTTAAAATCTAAAATATGTTCTAAAAATAAAACAAGAAAAAGTAGTAAAATAAGCCAATTTTTAAGATAAATCTTCTCTTCTCCCTCTAAAAATTGACTATTTTCAGTTGATTTCTCTATTTTGCTATCTCTACCAAGAAATTGAGAGTATATATATTGTGTGTTATATGCACCAACTTTACTATTTGGAAGTTGATACCAATCTGGTTTTAAAATTTTATCTGGAAAAAATTTATGAATCTCACTATAACTGTAAAAATAGGGTTCCCTTTTTGTTAATTTATCAGAAAAAAGATACAGAATACTCTCCTGAATTAGTGGTGCAAAATGGGTTGATAGTGGTAAATCTCCCCAACTTCTACTCAAAGTTGATGAAAATATCAACCATTTAGAGTCATTAACAGTTTTTTCAACAAAAAGTGGTGTTCCATCATTCATTGATAATATAGGAGTTAAATCCTGTTCTGTTGTAAAATTCAAATATCTAAAAATAGGATACTCAATAAGTTCCGATTTAATAAATGGAATTTTCTGAACAATCTGATGTTCTGAAGAGATCATTGATATATATTTAAAGCTATTTTTGGTACTTTCATCTTTTATATTTCTCCACTTTAAGTATGGAGACCAAAAATCATTAAACTCATCAATATTTGTTGAGTTTCCAACAGAGAGAACTATTGGTTTTTTTAAATATACTATATTTTCTAACTCTTTTTTATCAATATTGGAAAAATTTGAGTCTAAAAATATAAAAAGATCATAGTTTTTAGATATATCACTCTCAATCTCATTTTTTACTATTATATCCCAATGATGTTTATATGGAGAACTTTCTATTGCATTAACTAGATAAAATGATTCATCAAGATATGGAATAGGGTTCATTCCACCATTAATTATAACAATTTTTAAAGGGGATGTTTTATCAATAGAGAATAACATACTATTGTCCTCTAATAAATCATCATTTCCAAGTTGTATTTTGTATTGTCCTGAATCCCCTTTAAAACTAAATATTACCCTTTGTTTCTCTTTTGGTGTTATATTTATCATTTTATTTGCTATTTTTTTACCATCTTTTAGGAGTGATATTGTTGTTTTAAAAGCAACTCCTTCACTATTTATATCACTCTCAAGTTGATAAATATGTGAATCTATCTGTTTAATATTTATGTTCATAATATAGGCATTTTCTGTTTTTTTATGCTCTATAAAATGTACTTTAATATTTTCAGGTACTCTTTCTGAAATAATATTTGTAATGAATATACCACTCATTTTAGGGTATTTTGATATATTTTTTGAAAAAGAGTGATAGTTTCCAAGATATGGAGGATATTGAATCTCTATTTTTTCTAAAAAATTATCCAATTGCTCTTTTGATGTTATTAGATGAAGTTCATCTTTAAAAAAAAAATAGTTTTTATTTGAGCTATTTTGAAAAAATTTTACTATTTTCTCTTTTGCTACCTCAAAATCAGTTGTTAGACCATTTTTTCTTAACATTGTATAGCGATTATCTAAAATGATATAACTACTCTGTTCACTATCTCCAGACGAGATAATATCTCCACTTTTGACCAAAAAAGTTTTTGAAACTAAGAAAATTAAAGCAACTAAAATAATCAATCTAAACAAAAAAAGTAGAAACTGTTTGATTTTAAGTTTTCTTGATATTTTTTTATGAGATTTTTTTAAAAAATATATTGTACTAAAGTAGACTATTTTTATTTTTTTCTTTCTAATTAGATGAAGTATTACCAATATAAAGGCAGATAAAAGAAAAAAAAGAAAATATGGGTGTTCAAATTTAAACATTAATCTTAATCCTAAAAAACTTTTTTATACTTTATGAGTTTAATAGTGACATTAAACTCTCTTCAATTTTGTTATTTGTTATGAACTTATGATAATAAAAACCAGAATTTAATATAGCTTTTTTTAAAATTTTAATATGAGTCTCAACCTCTTCCTTATAGATTTTGTATATTTCAGAGGGATCTGTTACAATCTCCTCTCCACTCTCCATATCAACATATTTTGTTATATCACTCTCTTTTAGATCAATCTCTGAATTATCAATAGTGTGAAAAAAATGAAATGAGTGTAGTTCTGGTAATTTTTTGATTTTTTCTACTAAAAAATTGATATCTTCAAAAAAATCAGAAAAAATTAAAACAGTTTTTCTTCCCTTTCTATGAATATTCTCCTGAAATTCCCAATTGATAGAGGAGTTTATATTCAATTTTTCAAACTGTTCTACAAAAAAAGAGAAATCTTTTCTATCGCTTTGATAACCAGTAAAATAATTTGAAAATTGATATGCTATTGGATGTTGAGATTGTAAAAGATAGTAGGTTAAAACACCTGCAACAATAAATGAGTACTCTAGTTTAGAGTATAAAGAGTCTGATCCTTTAAATAACATACTTTTAGATGTATCAAAAAGAAATAAAAATCTCTCATTTGAATCTCGTTCAAATTTTTTAATAAATAGTTTCTCTAATCGACCAAAAGCTTTCCAATCAATATTTTTAACATTCTCTCCTTCTGTATATGGAGAGTAGTGGTTGAATTCAATTCCTTGACCTATCTTTTTTGATGGTTGTTTTCCAAAAAAATCATCTGTTTGACATGATAAACCCATCAATATTTGTGGTGAGGTTTTTTTTAAAACTTTTTCAATCTCTTTTGAATAGTCCAAAATATACCAAACAAGTAAAATAGATATATACAATATTTTAACTAAAAATACAATATATCATATATTTAAAAACTTATTAATCTCTATCTCTGAATTATTAAAGAGTGGTTCATCAATCCATTTAACATCATTTTCACTTCGTAACCAAGAGAGTTGTCTTTTGGCAAAGTGTCTTGTGTTTGTTTTAATAAGCTCAATTGAATCAGCAAAAGATAAACTACCATCTAAAAACATAAAAATCTCCTTATATCCAATAGATTGCATAGATTTATCTTTGGTTGGATGGTAACCCATTTTTATTAGCTCTTTCACCTCTTCAACTAATCCAAACTCTATCATTTTATCAACACGTTGATTAATCCTATTATAAAGCAACTCTCTACTAATATTAGGAGATATTTTTATATAATTATAGTGATTCTCTTTAAAAGAGTGCTCTTTTTGTAACTCTGTAATAGGTTTATTAAAAGCATAAAAAACCTGTAAAGCTCTTTCAATTCTAACTCTATCATTTGGATGAATTCTATTTGAAGCCTCTAAATCAACACAAGATAACTCTTGATGAGCCCAAATTAGCCCCTTTAAATCAATCATCTCTTTAGTTGATTTAATTAAATCTTCAGAAATAGGTGGTAAATCAAAAAGCCCTTTTAATAAAGCTTTTGTGTATAAAGGTGAACCACCAACAACTATTGGTAACTTATCTCTATCTAAAATAGATTTTATAACTTTATCTCCCTTTTGTTTAAAATCAAATGCAGTAAAGTGTTGATTTGGTTCAATAATATCAATAAGATGATGTTGAACCCCTTTTTTTTCAAAATCTGTTGGTTTTGCAGAGCCAATATTCATATATTTATAGAATATAACAGAATCAGCATTAACAATCTCTCCATTAAATTTAAGAGCTAAATCAACTGCTAAAGATGTTTTTCCTGAAGCAGTTGCACCACTTATAACAACTATTGAATTTTTCATGAAATATCTCAAAATTGAAAATTGAGTAAAAAAAAACGCAGAAGTCTCCTTCTGCGTTTCTAATATTTTATACAAAAAGGAAATTACTCTTGAGTATTCTCTGCAACAATAGATTCTGTTGTGCTTTCTTCAACTTTTGTTTGAACAGCAACAGGACGAAGAACATCAACAAACTCAATAATTGAGATTGGAGCATTATCACCCTTACGATTTTTAAATTTTAAAATACGTGTATATCCAGAAACGCGACTTTCAAATCGTTTAGGAAATTCACTAAAAAGTTTTTTAAAAGCAACTTTATCCTCTACAAGTTTTTTCGCTTGTCTTACTGTTGCATCTGTATTTTTTTTAGCATAAGTAATAACACGATCAATAATGCGACGAAGCTCTTTTGCTTTTGCATCAGTTGTGTGAATTGACTCATGTTTTATTAGAGAAGCAAGCATATTTTTCAACATCGCTTTACGGTGAGAAGATACTCTATTTAATTTTCTTCCCTTAAGTAAATGTCTCATTTATTAACCTCACCCTATTTTTTATGTTTATCCACATCTTCTAGTTTAAAACCATAATCTTTTCCAAGCTCAAGACCAAGGTCTACAACAATCTCTTTAATCTCTTTTAAAGATTTTCTACCAAAATTTTTTGTCTTGAGCAGTTCTGGTTCTGTTTTTTGAACTAACTCACCTATAAAACGAATATTTGCTTTTTTAAGACAGTTTGCAGAACGAACAGACAATTCCAACTCATCAACCGATTTATAGAGGTTTTCATTTGTTTCAACCTCTTTTTTCTCTTCTGGTTGAAGTTCAATAACAATATCCTCCTCAACCTCTTCAAAATTTATGAATGGAGTGAGAAACTCTTTTAATATTCTTGCTGAAACTCCAACAGCATCAACAGGATATATAGTTCCATCAGTCCACACCTCTAATTCTAACTTATCATAGTCAGTGTGTTTACCTTTTCTAGCATTTCTAACTTTGTAGTTAACTTTTTTTATTGGGGTGTAAACAGCATCTATTGGCATGAATGTTGCATCAAAAAGATCTTCATTTGCTGGATTTTCATCTGCAGGAACATAACCAACTCCTGATGTTAAGTAGAGCTCCATGTTAAGACGTCCTTCAGGTGCAAGTGTAGCTATCACTCTATCTGGATTAATAAGTGTTACTTGTGAAGGAATCTTTATATCTCCTGCACGAACAACTCTCTCTCTATCAGGATATCCCTCTACAACTAATGAGAAGATAAGAGGACGATCTCCACTATAATCAAAACGAACCTCTTTTAAATTGAGAGTAATAGACATTACATCCTCTCTTACACCATTAAGTGTTGAGAACTCATGTAAAGCCCCTTCTATTTTAAGAGCAGAAACAGCATTTCCTCTTAAAGAAGAAAGTAGTACTCTACGCAAAGCGTTTCCAATAGTAATACCATAGCCTCTTTCTAAAGGTCCATAAACAAATTTCCCATAAAATTGGCTTTTCTCATACTTTTTATCGTACTCAATTTTTGATGGTTTTTCAAGAGACTTACGGTCCCATCCCTTAATCATTCTCTCTCCTTAATTACACTCTTCTTCTTTTTCTGGATTTACAACCATTATGAGGAATTGGAGTTACATCTTTTAACAAAGTAACTTTGTATCCAACAGATGCAAGACCTCTAACAGCAGATTCTCTACCTGCACCAGGCCCTTTAATATAGATTGCAATAGATTTGAGTCCATGCTCTTGAGCTTTTTTTCCAGCATCAGCAGCTGCCTGTTGTGCTGCAAATGGAGTACTTTTACGAGAACCTTTAAAACCATTTACACCAGCACTTGACCAAGCAATAACATTACCACTAACATCACTTATAGTAATAATTGTGTTGTTAAATGTGGATTGAATGTGTGCGATTCCACTTTGAATATTTTTTCTAATTTTCTTTTTAACCACTTTACGTGTTCTGGCCATGAATGATCCTCCCGCTTATTTTTTCTTCTTAACAACAGCTCTTCTTGGTCCTTTTCTGGTACGTGCATTTGTATGTGTACGTTGCCCACGAACTGGAAGATGTTTTTTATGACGGATACCACGATAAACATTAAGATCCATTAGACGTTTGATGTTCATCGAGATTTCTTTACGAAGTTCTCCCTCTGTGATATAATTATTCTCAATAATCTCTCTCAGAACACGGATGTGATCATCAGTCAAGTGGTCTGATTTTAAATTCCAATCAATATTTGCTTCACTCAAAATTCTCTGAGCAGAAGAGCGCCCAATCCCATATATATAGGTGAGAGCAATTTCCATTCTTTTATTTTTTGGTAAGTCAACACCAAATAATCTGGCCAAGCTATCCTCCCTAAAGTTTCATTAACCTTGTCTTTGCTTATGTTTTGGATTTTCACAAATAATCCGGATGATCCCTTTCCGTTTTACAACTTTGCATTTATCACAAATTTTTTTTACAGAAGATCTTACTTTCATATCTCATCCTTACTGTTTAATTTTTGCTTCTATAAATAATTCTCCCCTTTGTCAAATCATAGGGTGATATCTCAACGGTAACTCTATCACCTGGTAAAATACGGATGAAATTCATCCGCATTTTACCAGAAATATGAGCTAAGATTTTATGACCGTTATCTAATTCAACCCTAAACATCGCATTTGGTAAAGGCTCGAGAACTGTCCCTTCCATCTCAATATGATCACCTTTAGGCATTATTCCCCCTCTTTTCAAGAAGTGTTATAATATCAAAATACACCTCTTCTGCATCACGACTTCCATCAATTTCAAATAAAAGAGATTTATCTTTGTAAAAATCTATCAATGGTTTTGTTGAAGCATGATAAACTTTTAAGCGTTGTTGAATGCTTTCTGGATTATCATCACTTCTTTGATAGAGAGTACCTCCACAATGATCACATACACCAACCTCTTTTGGTGGTGAAAATAGTTTATGAAAAGAGGCTTTACACTCTTTGCAAACCAATCGTCCACCAAGACGAGCTAATAAAAGCTCCTCTGGAACAAGAAGGTTTACTACAGAGTCAAGAGAAACACCCATCTCAAAAAAGATAGCATCAAGAGCAATTGCTTGAGCCTCTGTTCTTGGAAAACCATCAAGAAGAACACCATTTTCTCCATGTTCAAGATGGGTTTTTAACATTTTAATTATAAGATCATCTGGAACTAAATTTCCTTGATCCATATAATTTTTAGCCTCTAATCCTAATGGGGACTGTTTTGCTATCTCCTCTCTCAACATATCTCCTGTTGAAATCTGGATCCAGCCATTCTTATCAACTAATCTTTTAGCAACAGTCCCTTTTCCTGCACCCGGAGCACCGAGTAAAATTAAATAAGCTTTCATATTATTATACATCCTCTTGATAACGTCGCCCTCTTATTCTTGATGAAGCAGTACCTGTTTCTGATAGATTCGCATATTGACTTCCAATAACATATGAATCCATCTGATTTAAAGTATCAAGTGCAACACCAACAACAATTAATAGTGAAGTTCCACCAAAAAAGAATGGAATTTCATAATGTTTTATCAAAAGTCCAGGTAATATACTCACTACAGAAAGATAGATTGCTGCAGCAAAAGTGAGACGATTAACAACTTTATCAAGATAAGCAATTGTCTCTTCTCCAGGGCGAACACCAGGTATTGCACCTCCAGATTTTTGAAGATTTTCTGCCATATCTTTTGAGTTAAATTGTATTGCTGTATAGAAGTATGTAAAGAATATGATTAGAAGTATATAGAAAACATCATATCCCCAACTTCCAAATTGAAAAAAAGCAACAATTTTCTGTACTGTAGCATTTTGTGAAAATCCTGCAATAGTAGTTGGAAACATTAATAGAGAAGATGCAAAAATAGGGGGAATTACACCAGACATATTCACTTTTAAAGGTAAAACACTTGATTCTGATATCACTCCACCACCACCAACTCTCTGTTTACTATTTTGTATTTTCAATTTTCTGTATGCTGTTTCAAGAAAAACAACAAAGGCAATTGTAATTAACATAATTATTCCAAGAATAATCACATCAAAAGCCTCTAATCCTCCCTCTTTTCCCTGACGTGCTTTATAAACTGTTTGAATTACAGCATCAGGAAGACCAACAACAATTCCAGCAAAAATTATAAGAGATATCCCATTTCCTACACCAAACTCAGTAATCTTCTCTCCAAGCCACATCAAAAACATTGTTCCACCAGTTAGTGTAACAATTGTAATGAATCTAAACATCCATTTATTGATGTTTGGAGATACAACATACTCTATAGTCTCCCCAATAAATTTTTGAGACTCTAGATAATAGGCTATCCCAAATCCTTGAACAATACTTAGTAATACAGTTCCATATCTGGTATATTGATTTATCTTTTGGCGTCCTTGTTCTCCCCCTTCTTTCTGAAGACGTTCTAGTGGTTTAATAACAACCACTAAAAGTGAAAGAATAATAGATGCAGATATATAAGGCATAATCCCAAGAGCAAATATTGATAGTTGGTTAAATGCACCACCAGAAAACAGGTTAAACATACCAAAAAATGTCCCTTGAGACTGCTCTTTCAATATTTTGCCCATCACAACACGATTTGTACCTGGTGTTGTGATATATACTCCGATCCGATATACCGCCAAAAGCGCTAGAGTGATCAGAATACGGGTTCTCAGGTCTCGAACTTTAAAATAGTTGAAAAATCTTGTAAACACCCTTACCTCAGCTTACTTTTGTTTTGCAATTTTTAATTGTTTAATTTTTCTACCAATCGATGTTGTTTTAACTAATTCAATAACTCCACCTTTTGCTTCAACAAGTTTACGAGCACCATCACTCACTTTGTTAACTTTCAGTGTTAATTTTTTTTCTAAATCAGCACCACTTTTGGATATGATTTTAATTGGGTTATGTCTAAACAACCAATTTAATCTCTCTGTTGAGAGAGATTCCCAATTCATATCAAGAGTTTCACTCTCTTTATTCCAAAAAAGTTGTTTTAGAATTGGATGAGCAATGGACACAACACCACTTTCAAAAAGTGATTTATGTGTTATAACATCTCCATCATTAAATTCATTAAGTTGATCAACTGTTACAACAGTAACCTCTATAGCAAAACGGTTACAAAAGCCAATTTTTGGTAATCTTCTGTGAAGAGGCATCTGTCCACCTTCAAATCCTGGACGAACTCCGCCACCACTTCTAGCATTCATCCCTTTGTGCCCTTTTCCGGCAGTTTTTCCCCATCCGGAACCAGGACCTCTACCAACTCTCTTACTTGATTTTGTTGATCCTGCTTGGGGTTTCAATTCTGAAAGATTCATTACTAACCTCTACTCATTAACTTCTTCAACATTAAGCAAATAAATCACTTTTTTAACCATACCTCTAATTCTAGAGTCATTATCTCGAAGAACAATAGCTCCTCTTTTTCTTAACCCTAAACCATCAAGAATAGCAAGATGTCTGTGATTTACAGCGATTCGGCTTCCTCTTAATTCAATTCTAAGTTTACTCATCACTTTCCTCTTTAAGATTTGAAGTATGAAATCTCTTTTCCTCTCTCAAAAGCAAATTCTTCTGCTGTTTTAATCTGCTCAAATGCACGAAAAACAGCTTTTACAACATTGTGAGGATTATTGGATCCCAATAGTTTTGTTACAACATCTTGAACACCTGCAACTTCCATAACTGCACGAACACTTGATCCAGCAATAACACCATGTCCCTCAGGAGCTGGTTTTAAGAGAACTTTTGCTGCACCAAATTTAGCAATAATATCATGTGGAATAGTTACACCATCAAGAGGAATTTTAATCATATTTTTTTTTGCAGACTCTTTTCCTTTACGAATAGCTTCAATAACCTCTTTTGCTTTTCCAAGACCAAAGCCCACAAGACCATTTCCATCACCAACAACAACAAGAGCTGCGAAGCCAAAACGACGACCACCTTTTACAACTTTTGCTGTTCTATTGATAAATACAACTTTATCCCTTAGCTCTTCATCAGGCATATTAAAGTTAAGTACTCTTCTGTCCAATTTAATCTCCTAAAAATTAAGTCCTTTCTCTCTTGCTGCATCGGCTAAAGCTTTAACTCTTCCATGATATGGATAACCATTTCTATCATAAACAACAGATGTTATTCCATTTTGAAGTGCAAGTTCTGCAACTAAAGCTCCAACAGCAACTGCTTTTTCGGTTTTTGTTTTCCCGTTTAGGTTTTCTTTAAGAGATTTAGATAATGTTGATGCAGTAACTAATGTTACTCCCATCTCATCATTAACTACCTGTGCATAAATATGACCAGAGCTTTTAAAAACGGTCAAACGAGGTCTCTCAGCTGTTCCGTGAACTTTTTTACGGATACTTTTTTTTCTTTTTAAGCGTAAAACAATTTTATCCCTTTTCATCTCTTATCCTATTTTTTACCGCCCTTACCTGTTTTTCCTGCTTTTCTTTTTACAACTTCTGTTGAGTATTTAATTCCTTTTCCTTTATAAGGTTCAGGTTCTCTAAAAGAGCGAATAACTGCAGAAACCTGTCCTAATTGTTGTTTATTTGGAGAGGTTAATGTTAGTTTATTGTCTTTAACAGTAGCTTTAATTCCTAATGGAATCTCATACCAAATTTCGTGTGAGTGACCCAGAAAGAAAACAACATACTCTTTCTTTAATTCAACACGATATCCAATACCTATAATTTCCAAAATTTTTGTAAATCCTTTGGAAACACCTTGCACCATGCTATTAACAAGTGAACGTGTTAATCCCCAATAACTTTTATGTTCATCAGAATCAATTGAGAAAATAACTTGACTATTTTCAATTGAAACTTTCACTTCTGGGCGAATTGCTTGAGTTAATTGACCTAAAGGTCCACTAACCAAAATATTACTACCCTCTAATTTTACTTCAACACCGCTTGGTATTTGAACAGGCTGTTTTCCAATTCTAGACACCGTCTACTCCTTATTACCAAATAGAACAGATTAATTCACCACCCACATTTAATGTTCTTGCTTTGCGGTCGGTCATTATCCCTTGGGATGTTGTTAATATAAAGGAGCCAAAACCACTTTTATATGGATGAAGATCCTTTGCTTTTATATAAACTTTTCGACCTGGTTTAGAGATTCTTTTGATTTCACTAATTATAGGTTCGTTTGTTTTTAAGTTGTACTTTAAACCAACTTCTAACATTGCAATAGGATTTCTATCCTCTTTTTCTAGCTCCTCAACAGAACCAATAAACCCCTCTTCTAACAAAATATTTGCCAATTCCCGTTTAATCTTTGATGTCGGAACTTTCAAATAGCTATGTTTAGCCATCTGAGCGTTACGAATTCTTGTTAGAAAATCACCAATAGGATCATTCACATACATGTCCACTCCTACATACTAAAGCCTAGTATCATATATCATTTTTTTCAATTTGTCAACAATTAAAAATTGTCTTACCAACTAGATTTCGTAACACCGGGAATTTCACCTTTTGATGCCAAATTACGAAAACAGATACGACACATTCCAAATTTTCTCATAAAACCGCGACTACGTCCGCATAAAGGACATCTATTATATCCTCTTACCTGGAATTTAGGTTCCAGTGTTGCTTTATACATCAATGCTTTTTTAGCCAACTTGTCCTCCAATCTCATTTCCTTTAAATGGAGCACCAATATGCTTTAAGAGTGCTCTTGCTTCTTCATCTGTTCTTGCTGTTGTTACGATAGTGATATTCATTCCAAGAATTTTATCAACTTTATCATAATCAATCTCAGGGAAAATGATATGCTCTTTAATTCCAAATGTAAAATTACCACGACCATCAAATCCTTTAAAAGATATTCCTTTAAAGTCACGAACACGTGGTAAAGCAACATAGAAGAGTTTATCTAGAAAATTCCACATACGGTCACGGCGTAAAGTTACACGGCAACCAATAGCCATACCTTGACGAAGTTTAAATTGGTTAATAGATTTTTTTGCACGGGTTATAACAGCTTTTTGACCAGCAATATTTGTCAAATGTTCAACAGCATGTTCTAATAATTTCCCGTTTTGTATTGCTTCCCCAATTCCCATATTCAAACTAATTTTTTGAATTTTTGGAATTTCCATTGGGTTTTTGTATTGGAAAGATGCAGTCATCTCTGGTACAGCAACTTCCTTATATAAACGCAATGTTTGATGCATTCTCTTATCTCCGTCTACAAAAATTTAACAACTATTTTTTTAAAACTTTTTTCTCAACAATCTCTTCATTTGTCAATTTGCAAAAACGAACTTTTATACCGTTTGCATTAAGACGATATCCAATTCTTGTTGGTTTTTGAGCAGACTCACAATAATACATTACATTTGAAGCATCAAGGGGAGTTTCAATTTTAACAATTCCACCCTCTTTTGTATTTGGGTCAACTTTTTTATGTTTTGTTCTAAGATTAATACCTTGAACTAAAACTTTTTCTGTTTTTGGAAAAACTCTTAAAATTTCCCCAACTTTTCCTTTATCTTCACGTTTTCCAGTGATAATTAAAACTTTATCA
The DNA here is from genome assembly GCA_020718465.1 of Anaeromyxobacter dehalogenans. Lineage (GTDB taxonomy): Bacteria > UBP6 > JAFGXH01 > JAFGXH01 > JAFGXH01 > JAFGXH01. The sequence continues at coordinate 62,966 of DYRY01000001.1, forward strand.
CCCTTTTTGAGTTTCATCTTATTGCGAAGATTTTTTCTAGTTCTGTCTTTGTTCAAGATTTTTGGTTTTCTATCTTTGTTCAAAGTTTTTACTTTCATGATACCTTCTCCCAATTATAATACTTCTGGTGCCATAGAAATAATTTTCATAAATTGTTTGGTCCTTAACTCTCTTGCAACAGGTCCAAAAATACGAGTTCCGATAGGTTCATGACTTGCATTGAGTAATACGACAGAATTATCATCAAATCTTATTAGTGTTCCATCTTTACGAGCAACCTCTTTAATCGTACGAACAATAACTGCACGATATACTTTTCCTTTTTGTATTTTGGAATTAGGTATTGCCTCTTTCACACTAACAACAATAATATCTCCGAGATGTGCAAATCTCTTTTTAGAGCCACCCAAAACTTTAATGCACTGAACTCTTTTAGCTCCCGAATTGTCTGCTACAGTTAAGTTTGTTGACATTTGAATCATAGGGTACTCCTCACTAAATAGTATTCACAATTTTAACCACTCTCCATCTTTTTGTTTTGCTAAGTGGTCTTGTCTCTTCAATCATCACTTTATAGCCTATCTTGCAACTGTTTTGTTCATCATGAGCTTTATAACGAACTCTTCTTTTTACATATTTTTTATATTTTTTATGCAAAATCAGGGTATTAATCTCAACTGTTATAGTTTTGTCCATCTTATCACTAATAACAACTCCCTGAAGCATTTTTCTTCTTCCTTGCATCTTTAATCCCCTTAGCTAGTTAAGAGTTATGAGCACTGTTTTGTTCTTCATTCTCTTTTTGATGAATAACAGTTAAAATTGTAGCAACCTCTCTCTTCAATTTTCTTAACTGTGAAACATCCATCAATTGGCCTGAATAATGTTTCATTCTTGCTGTAAAAAGCTCCATGCGTTTCTCTTTCTCGAGTTCTTTAAGCTCTTTTAACAACTTCTGACTTAATTTTTGTTGTGTTTGTTTCATCAAAAACCTCAATCTTTTACAACAAATTTTGTTTTAATTGGCAACTTATGAGCTGCAAGACGAAATGCCTCTTTTGCTTGCTCTTCAGTAACCCCCTCAACTTCATAAAGAACCATTCCTGGTCTAATAACTGCAACCCAAGAGTCTGGAGCTCCCTTTCCTTTTCCTTGACGAGTTTCAGCAGGCTTTTTTGTTAAAGGTTTGTCTGGAAAAATACGAATCCAAATTTTTCCACCCCTTTTAATATAACGGTTTAAGGCAATACGTGCTGCCTCAATCTGTTTTGAGCTCAGCCAACCTGGTTCAACTGACTTTAAACCGAAATCACCAAAACTCACCTCATTTCCTGTATATGCAAAACCTCTAGTTCTGCCTTTAAAAGTTTTTCTGTGTTTTACTCTTTTCGGACTCAACATCTTGAGACTCCTTATTCATCACCTAAATAAACCAATGTTTTAACCCCGATTAATCCGTATGTGGTCAATGCCTCGGAAAAACCATACTCAATTTTTGCACGAAGAGTTTGAAGAGGAACTCTCCCTTCACGATACCACTCAGTACGAGCCATCTCTGCTCCACCTAAACGGCCTGAACAGAAAATTTTAACTCCTTTTGCACCACTTTTCATAGCTTCTTGAATTGCTTTCTTCATAGCTTTACGAAAAGAAACCCTTTTCTTGAGTTGCATTGCAACATTCTCTGAAATTAGCTGTGCATTAATTTGTGGTTTTTTAACCTCAATTGGGCGAACATTAACTGTTTCTTTTAAATCTTTTTTGATGCTTTCAACAAGTTTATCTTTGTTTTCACCTTTTGCACCAATAAAAAGACCCATTTTAGCTGTGTAAACAATTACATTCACTTTTTTATCACCAATACGTTCCACATCAATTCTAGCAATACCGGTATTTTTACGGTTTTCAAGAATATATTTACGCAATTCAATATCTTGGCGTAATAACTTTGCATAGGATTTACTGTCTTTAAACCATTTGGAACGCCAATCTTTGTTTACAACCAGACGAAAACTGATTGGATTAACTTTTTGACCCAAACTTTCCCCCTATTCGTTAGATACAATAATAGTTACATGACTTGTTCTTTTTCTGATTCGGGTTGCTCTTCCCATAGCAGCTGGACGATATCTTTTTAACATCGGCCCCTCATCAACAAAGATATTTTTGATACGAAGATCATCAATATCTGCACCAAAATTGTTCTCTGCATTTGTTATAGCAGAGTTTAATAGTTTGTAAACTGGAGTACTTGCACCCTTTTCTGCAAATTTTAAAAGGGCAAGAGCTTCACTCACATATTTACCTTTAATCATGTTCGTAACCATACGGGTTTTAGTTGGGGAAATTCTTAAAAACCTCAATACTGCCTTAGCTTCCATCACTTAACTCCTAATTACTTCTTTTTCTTCTTTTTGTCAGCACCAAAACCATAATAAGTACGTGTTGGAGCAAATTCACCCAATTTGTGGCCGATCATGTTTTCTGTAATTAATACAGGTAGAAATTTTTTCCCATTATGAACAGCAATCGTAACCCCAATAAATTCAGGAACGATAGTTGAACGGCGGGACCAAGTTTTAATCAATTTTTTAGATTCTCCTCTTTGAGCTTTATCAACTTTTTTAAGTAGATGCTCATCAATAAAAGGACCCTTTTTAATAGATCTTGTCACCTCTCACTCCTTATTTCTTTCTACGACTTACGATAAATTTATCCGTACGTTTATTTTTTCTTGTACGGTACCCTTTAGTTGGTTTTCCCCAAGGAGAAACAGGGTGACGACCACCAGAAGTACGTCCTTCACCACCACCATGAGGATGGTCAACAGGATTCATTACAACACCACGAACACTTGGACGAATACCTTTCCAACGATTTCTTCCTGCTTTTCCTATGCGAACAAGATTATGATCTGTATTTGATACAGCCCCAATTGAAGCTCTACAAGTTAAAAGAACTTTTCTTGTCTCATTTGAAGGAAGTTTGATAATTGCATATTTTCCCTCTTTACCAAGAAGTTGAGCTGAATTTCCAGCACTACGAACCATCTGACCACCTCTTCCTGGTTGAAGTTCAATATTGTGGATTACAGTTCCAACAGGAATATTTTGGAGTGGAAGAGTATTTCCAATTGTAATATCTGCACTTGTTGATGAAACTATTTTTTGACCAACAACTAATCCATCAGGTGCAATAATATAACGTTTTTCTCCATCCTTGTAAACAACAAGAGCAATAAATGCAGAACGGTTTGGGTCATACTCTATTGAGTTAACTTTACCTTCAACATCAAACTTATTTCTCTTGAAATCAATAACACGATATTGTTGCTTATGTCCACCACCTTGATGACGAACTGTTATTCTACCTTGAGCATTTCGACCTGCTTTTGAAGTTTTTGCAATCAAAAGTGTTCTCTCTGGACGATTCTCTGTTGTAAATGTAACAGTTCCATCTTGATTTAAAAACTGATTACGGAAACTGATGGAGCTCATTCCTCTTCTTCCGGCTGAGGTAGGTTTGTATTTTTTCAATGCCATTATCTTACTCCTTAATTCTTTTCAGTTGCCATCTCTTCAAAAAAATCAATTTTTGAACCCTCTTTGAGAGTTACAATTGCTTTTTTAAAGCTTTGTCTCTTTGTAAAATGAGCTTTTACTCTTTTTGGTTTTCCATGATACAACATAGTGTTAACACTATCAACAGAAACTTTAAAAAGCTCTTCAACAGCTGCTCTTATATCCTCTTTTGTAGCTGCACGATCTACAATAAAGTGGTATTTGGAAAGATTCTCACTTTCAGCACTTGATTTCTCTGTAATCAAAGGCTTTTTAATAATACTATAAACATTTAACATTACACTAACCTCTTCCTATCTACTTAATCTTTGCTCAATTTTTCTTACGGACTCTTCACTGAGGAGAAGTGTTTTGTATTTTAAAATATCAAAAACATTCACTCCACCCGTTTTAATCAGCTTCATGTCTTTTAAATTTCTGGAGGCTAGATAAAGGTTTTCTGTAGTTTCACAATCATCTACAATTAAACCTTTCTCAATTTGAAAATGGGTTAAAACAGATTTAAACTCTTTTGTTTTAAAAGATTTAAGTGACCAACCATCAACAATAAAAAAACGTTGCTCTTTAACTTTCATTGAAAGAGCAGAGATAAGACCACCTCTCATAACTTTTTTATTGATTTTATAGGCACTTATAACACCACGTGGTCCCCAAATAACACCACCTTTTGGAAAAAGAGGAGAGTCTTTGGCACCATGACGAGCATTTCCAGTTCCTTTCTGTTTATAAATTTTTCTGCTACTTGCAGAAACTTCAGATCTGTTTCTTGTTTTTGCAGTTCCACTTCTACGAAGACGAAGTTGAGCTTTTACAACATCATGAAGCAGATGTTGTTTTACTTCTGCACCAAAAATTTGGTCACTCACCTCAATCTCTTTTACCTTATTAAAATTCAAATCGTATACATCGATTTTCATCACATTCTCCTAGAATTATAAGGATGTTTTAATAACAACATAACCCCCATTTGCTCCAGGTATAGCACCTTTCACAACAAGTAGGTTGTTTTCAAGGTCAATTTTAACAACATCAAGATTACGTACAGTCACAAGCTCATTACCATAATGACCAGCGATTTTTTTACCAGGATAAACACGGCTTGGATCTGCTGATGCTCCTAATGATCCTGCTGATCTATGATAACGAGAACCATGAGTATCTGGACCAGAATGTAAATTATGTCTTTTTAGAGGACCTGTAAATCCACGACCTTTTGTTGTACCTTGAACATCCACTTTCTTTACTAATTGAAACTGCTCAAGAGTTAAAATATCTCCTGCATTAAACTCTTCTGGTTTATCAACTTTAATTTGACGAATCAAACCAAATTTTTTCTCAAACCCAGCTTTTCTAATAACACCAAGAACAGGCTTTTTTAGTCTGAGTGCTTTATGTAGAGCAAATTCCTCTTTAAACATCTCTTGTAATTCTGTTTTAACTTCACGAACTACATCATATCCAACTTCAATAGCATTAACTGCATGTCCTTTTCCTTTGGTCTCTTTCAAAACTCTCAAAACATGCAAAGGGGTCACTTCAATAACTGTTACTGGGATTCTAATACCATTCTCAGTAAACACTTGTGTCATCCCAATTTTTTTTCCAAATATCTTTTTCAACATCATAGCCTCTTTAAATTATAAGGATTTAACCTCTATTTCAACCCCTGCGGAAATATCAATGTTTTCAAAAATGTCAGCAGTTTGAGAGGTAATTACAATGTCAATTAACCGTTTGTGTGTACGGATTTCAAATTGCTCTCTTGATTTAATATTCACAAAAACCGAACGCAAAATTGTATATTTGTTTATTTTGGTTGGTAGTGGAATCGGACCTATAACTTCAGCCCCTTTCTCTTTTGCCACATTCACAATATCAGCAACGGTTGAATCAAGTAGTTTGTTGTCATAGGCTTTCAGTTTAATTCTGATTTTTTTCATTACCGCTCCGTAAGAAATAAAAAAGCTTTTCATTTTAAAATATTTAAAGAATAAAATCAAGTTAAATTTTACTCTTAAGTTAAAAACGGTTTTTCAATATCTTCTCTGCAATAGTTACAGGAACCTCACTATAGTGAGAAAACTGATAGGAGTATGTTGCTCTTCCTTGTGTTTTAGAGCGTAAATCAGTCGCATAGCCAAACATCATTGATAATGGGATTTCAGCTTTTACAACTTGAAGATTTACATTTTGTTCCATTCCAGTTATTTTTCCTCTACGAGAGTTAACATCTCCAATAACATCACCCATAAAATCATCTGGTGTTGTTATCTCAACCTGAAAAATAGGTTCAAGAAGAGCTGGCTTTGCTTTCATAACAGCCTCTTTAAACCCTATAGATCCTGCAACTTTAAATGCCATTTCACTTGAGTCAACCTCATGATATGAACCATCAATAAGTCTTACTTTGATGTCCACCATTGGATATCCAGCATAAACACCATTATCCATTGCTTCAATAATACCCTTTTCAACAGCAGGAACATACTCTTTTGGAATTACACCACCAACAATTGCATTTTCAAATTTAAAGCCTTTTCCAGCCTCTAATGGTGAAATCTCAATTACCACATGACCATATTGACCACGACCACCACTTTGACGAACATACTTACCCTCTTGAGTAATGGTTGCTCTAATAGTTTCTCTATATGCAACTTGTGGAGCACCAATATTTGCATCAACACCAAACTCTCTCAAAAGACGATCAACAATAATTTCAAGATGAAGCTCACCCATTCCAGATATTATTGTTTGGGCTGTTTCTGGATCTACTTTTACTGAGAATGATGGATCCTCTTTCATTAATTTCTCAAGTGCAGAAACCATTCGATCCACATCAAGTTTTGTTTTAGGTTCAATTGCAATTGAGATAACTGGAGTTGGAAAATCAATAGATTCTAATTGAATTGGATAATTTAAATCACAAAGTGTATCCCCTGTTGTTGTAAGTTTTAAACCAACAGCAGCAGCAATATCACCACAATAGATACCATCAACTTCTTCTCTTTTATTTGCATGCATTCTAAGAATACGTCCAATACGCTCTTTTTTCCCTTTTGCACTATTAATAACAACACTACCAGACTCTAATTTTCCAGAATACACTCTAAAAAATGTTAATTGACCAACATAAGGATCAGTCATTATTTTAAATGCAAGAGCAGAGAATGGTTGTTCATCAAGTGGAGAAACAGAAACTTTCTCACCAGTCTCAAGAGATATAGCATCTTTTGGTCCAACCTCTACTGGGGATGGTAAATAATCAATAATTGCATCTAATAGAAGTTGAACACCTTTGTTTTTAAAAGCAGCACCACATAAAACAGGAGTTATTGAGTGATTCATAACTCCAATTCTTAATCCCACTTTTATATCATCAACAGATAAAGAGTTATTTTCATAATACTTACTCATTAACTCATCACTCTGCTCTGCTGCCTTCTCAATGAGAAGCTCTTGATACATCTCAACTTCATCTAAAAGATCTTCTGGAATTGGCATCTCATTTAAATTATCTGGTGCATTGCCAAGAAAATTATATGCTTTTTTTGTTAATAAATCAACAACCCCTTCAAAGTTTTCTCCTTGACCAATTGGGAGTTGAAGTGCAACAGGTGTTGTATTTAGATGTGTTGAAAACATCGATAAAACTCTTTGAAAATTAGCACCAACCCGATCCATTTTATTAATAAATGCTATTCTTGGCACTTTATATTTACTTGCTTGTCTCCAAACAGTTTCGGATTGTGGTTGAACTCCAGCAACACCGCAAAAAATAGCAACAACTCCATCTAAAACACGAAGTGAGCGTTCAACTTCAATAGTAAAATCAACATGTCCTGGTGTGTCTATTATATTGACTTGAACATCTTTCCAAAAACAGGTTGTTGCTGCAGAGGTTATTGTTATACCTCGCTCTTGTTCTTGAATCATCCAATCCATCTCTGCGGTTCCTTCATGAACTTCACCTAGCTTATATGATTTTCCTGTATAAAATAGAACTCTCTCTGTTACTGTTGTTTTACCGGCATCAATGTGTGCCATCATACCGATATTCCTAACTTTATCTATTGATTTAAGTCTCTTTTCCACCTGTTTTCCTTAACTATTACCAACGATAGTGTGCAAATGCTTTATTTGCTTCTGCCATTTTATGGGTATCATCTTTTTTCTTAATAGATGCACCTTTTCCAGAAATAGCATCCATTAACTCACCTGATAATTTATCAACCATTGTTTTTCCAGCACGTTTTCTTGAGTATGTAACAAGCCATCTCATTGCAAGAGCAATTGAACGATCTTTATTAACCTCAATTGGAACTTGATATGTTGCACCACCAACTCTTCTTGATTTTACTTCAAGTTCAGGACGAATATTATTCAAAGCTTTTTTGAATATATCAAGCCCATTCTCTTTTAATCTTCCTTCAACTCTCTCTAGTGCACCATAAAATATTTTTTCTGCAACACTTTTTTTCCCTTCCAACATTAACATGTTAATGAATTTTGCAGCAGTAACATCATTATATTTTGGTTCGGGGAGAATGATTCTTTTTGGTACTTCTCTTCTTCTTGGCATTTTCTTCCCTCTTAAATATTATTTAGGTTTTTTTGCACCATATTTGGAACGACCCTTTTTACGATTTTTAACACCTTGTGTATCAAATACACCACGAATAATGTGATAACGAACACCAGGAAGGTCTTTTACTCTTCCTCCACGAATTAACACTGTTGCGTGCTCTTGTAGGTTGTGTCCTTCACCAGGAATATACGCAGTAACCTCAATACCATTTGTTAAACGAACCCTTGCAACTTTTCTTAAAGCTGAGTTAGGTTTTTTTGGTGTTGCTGTATAAACTCTTCTACAAACACCTTTTTTTTGTGGACACCCTTTTAATGCGGGAACCTTATTCTTTTTTGCGACTTCTTGTCGCTCTTTTCTAATCAACTGATTAATTGTTGCCATACATGCCCCTTTATCAAGTCATGAAAAAAACACATAGAGACCTATAATTATATTGAATTTTTAAGAAATGTCAAGCTTTTTAATGTAAGTTACTATTTTATAAAGAAAATGAT
>DYRY01000013.1:0-21267 GCA_020718465.1 Anaeromyxobacter dehalogenans
AAAGAGTCTGCAAAAACTCTCCAAAGAGGTGCTGGTGTTGGTTATGATTTTTCAACAATTAGACCAAGAGGAGCTCTTGTTAGAGGAGTTGGAGCAGGAACAAGTGGTCCAATCTCTTTTATGGAGATTTATGATAAAATGTGTTTTACTATTCAATCAGCTGGTGGTAGAAGAGGAGCTCAAATGGGAGTTATGGATTGCCAACATCCCGATATTGAGAGTTTTATCACAGCCAAACGAGAGGATGGTAAATTCAGACAATTTAATCTATCTGTATTAATAACTAAAAAATTTATGGATGCAGTTTTAGATGATAAAAATTGGGAATTATGGTTTTGGACAAGAACATCTCTCTCAAAAGAGTCTATTCCTCAAAATGAGTTAAAAGAGATTACAAAAGGGGATATCCCTTTTCATCATCCAGATTATAAATACTTCTCATTTGCTGAGGAACATATTGAGGTTGTTTATGGAAATATAAAAACAACAGAGATTTTTGAAAAAACAGTTTATAAAACTGTGCCAACAACTCATTTATGGGATATTATAATGAAATCTGCATATGATTATGCAGAACCAGGTTTTATACTTATTGATGAGGTAAATGAGAAAAATAATTTATGGTGGCTTGAAACTATTCGTTCAACTAATCCATGTGTAACATCTGACACTTGGATTCAAACTGAAAATGGTCCTCTTAAAGTTGAAGATTTAATAGGAAAACAGTTTACTGCAATTGTAAATGGAGAGAGATATCTTTCTGAAAAAGAGGGATTTTTCAAAACAGCAAATAAAAAAGTGATTGAGTTAGAGACAACTCATGGAGAGAAAATTAAACTAACTTCAGATCACAAAATAAAAAAAGTGACTCAAATAACAAGAGATAGAGTTGAAACAGATTGGTGTGAGGCTGGTGATATAAAAATTGGAGAATATATCTCTCTTAATAATCATAGAGATTTCTCCTCTTGGGCTGGAGAGAGTAGTTATGGAGAAAATGAGGGGTATTTATTAGGTCTACTTATTGGAGATGGAACTTTTAGTGAAAATCAGGCTGTTTTGTCTGTTTGGGAAGAGAAAAAAGTAGCTAATGGTGATATATCAGAGAGTTGTGGAAGCAATTCTATTATGAGTTTTGTTGAAAATGCAGTATCTTCACTTAATAAAAGAGCAGATTTTTCTGGTTGGCATAGAATTAAAGGAAGAGATGAGTATCGTTTATCTCTTTCAGCAATAACAAAAATTGCAAAAGAGTTTGATATTTATCAAGGAAATAAAACTATAACAGAGAAAATTGAGAAAAGCTCAAGTAGTTTTTATGTAGGTTTTATTAAAGGTATTTTTGATTCAGATGGTTCCATTCAGGGAAATCATGAAAAAGGGGTTTCAATACGATTAAGTCAATCTAATATAAACACTTTAGAGGCAATTCAAAGAATGTTATTACGTCTTGGAATCTCATCAAAAATATATAAAAACAGAAGATTGGAGACTCAAAAACTGTTTCCAAATGGAAAAGATGGATTTAGTTTATATAACACAAAAGTTCAACATGAGTTGGTTATAACAGGTGATAATATTATTAGATATAGTAGTATTATTGGATTTAATGATAGTAAAAAACAGAATCGATTATCCACTCATATTAAAGAGTTTAAAAGAGGTGCAAATCGAGAGAGATTTATAACTAAACTGAAATCTGTCAAAGAGTTGGGATTTGAAGATGTTTATGATGTTCAAGTTCCTGGGATTAACTCATTTGATGGAAATGGTTTTGTTTGTCATAATTGTGGTGAGCAGCCATTGCCACCTCATGGAGCCTGCCTTTTAGGTTCAATGGTTCTTCCAAAATATGTTATAAATCCATTTTTGGATGATGCAAAATTTGATTTTGAGAGTTTTTCAGAGGATGTTAAAGTTGCAGCCAGAATGCTTGATAATGTTGTTGAGTATCATGGACTTCCATTAAAAGAGCAGGAGTTTGAGATTTTAAGCAAAAGAAGGCATGGTATGGGATTTACAGGGCTTGCAAACATATTTACAATGCTAAAAGTTAAATATGGTTCTCAAGAGAGTATTGATTTAACAGAAAAAATAGCCTCAACACTTGCTATATCAAACTATGAGATGGGTATTGAGCTTGCAAAAGAGAAAGGGGTTGCTCCAATTCTTGATAGATATTATTCAATAAATAAAGAGATTGAGAGTCGTTTAAACTCTGTTTTTACAGATGATGAGATTGAAAAATTTAAATCTCTTAAGTTGATAAAAAATAATGAGATAAAAGGGACTATTCTTCATGCAACCTCTAAATATTTTGATCTATTTCCAAAAGAGTTAATATTAGAGCTTGCAATAGATGGCTCAAGATTTACACATGCAACAACAATAGCACCAAGTGGAACAATCTCACTTCTTCATAATAATGTTTCAAATGGTATTGAACCAACTTTTACACATGTTTATATGAGAAATGTTATTGTTACTGGAAATAAAACTAAAGTTCAACAAGAGGTTATGGATTATGCCTATCTTCTTTATAAAAATGAGATAGATTCAAATGCAACTCCTGAAAATCTACCAGACTATTTTGTTGCCTCCTCCACCCTCCAACCTAAAGAGCATATTGAAATACAAGCAGCTGCACAAAAGTATATTGATACTAGTATATCAAAAACAGTTAATGTACCAACCGATTTTCCTTATGAATCTTTTAAATCAATATATATTGAGGCATATAAAAAAGGGTTAAAAGGGGTTACAACTTTTAGATTTAATCCACACTTCTCATCTGGTGTTTTAGTTGAAAAAAATAACTTGAAAAATACAACTTATGAGTTTACATTAGATAATGGTAAAACTATTCAGGTTAAAGGGGATGAAAAAGTTTTTTATGATGGAGAGATTCATATTGCTGCAAACTTATTTGATGCCTTAAAAGAGGGTTATTTTGGTAAATATTAAAAAAAGTTTTTTATATCTTTTTTTGTTTTAAAAAAAGTTTTTTATCATATATAGGAATTACTATGAGTGAAATAAAACAGATTGATGGAAAAATTGTTCAGTGGAAAATTATCCCAGAGGGAAATGGAAAAATATCCAATATAAAAAAGGAGAGACCAAAAAAACTGGATGGAAAAACCTATGCTCTAAAATCACAACTTTTAAAAAGCACACTCTATATAACAATCAATAATATTGATGAGGGAGAGGGTGTTAGACCTTTTGAAATATTTTTTAACACAAGAGATACTGCAAAATTTGTTGAATTACAAATTATCACACGACTTATCTCTGCTATTTTTAGAAGATCTGAAAGTGCTGTTTTTATTGTTGATGAGCTAAAAGCAGTTGCAAATCCTGAAAATACAGGATATTTTCGCCCACCACGAGATGGTGAGATGAAAGGAATGTATATTCCATCCATTTTTTATGAAATTGGAGAAATTATCGAGGAGCATCTTAAATCTCTTGGAGTACAAGATCCACGCCTTTATCGTTCTCAAGAGGAGTCTCTTTTTGATGGATTGAAAGAGCAGTATGATATTGAATCAACAACTTTAATAAAACCAGTTGGAAAAAGATGTCCACAATGTCATGAGGAGACCTTAACAAGAGAGGCTGGTTGTGATATTTGTCATAATTGTGGATACAGTAAATGTGGTTGATTATAGCATAATTATTAAAAATTCTACTATTTTAATATCATTTTGCCTCGTTCACTTTTTATTATGGGAACTCCAGAACCATATATTATTAACTCTCCCTCTTTACTCTCTTTATCAAAGAAAATAAAGCGACCACCAGCAAAAGTTCCCTCTATTAAATCATAAACAAGTTGATTATCTTTGTTTTGAACAATTGCTCCCTTAAAAATCTCTTTTCCTTTGATTGTGATTTTTGTTTTATTATTAGAAAACTCTATCTCATAACTTATTTTATTGTCATCAACTTTAAACTCCTCTAATGCTATAGGAGTTTTAGATTCTGACTCTTTTGGGTGAGCAACAGATTTATCCACTATTAAGATAAATATTTCACTTTTTTTGAATTACAACTTATTATTAATAATGAGATTAACATAATATACTATTGTATATTTTATTATTATTAGTTGTCAAATAGATAATAATATTAATTTTGTATATTAATAGTCATATTTCTATTTGTTGATGTTGTTTTACCTAAGATCAATATTAATCACATTCTGTTTTTAAAATTAACTTACAAAACAATAATCTACTATTCTTTCACAAAAAAAACAAATCAATAAAACAATAATGATTTAAAATTTTATGTTAACCTGTTTTAGAAGAGGTGTTATGAAAATGAAAGCACTTATAAAAAAATATCCAAAAGAGGGACTCTGGATGGAGGAGATTGATATTCCAACACCAGGAGTTAATGATGTTTTAATTAAAATAAAAAAAACTGCAATATGTGGAACAGACCTTCATATATATAATTGGGATGAGTGGTCTCAAAGAACAATAAAAACTCCTATGACAATTGGTCATGAGTATGTTGGAACTGTTGTTGAGGTTGGGGCAGGAGTAAGAAATTTAGAGATAGGTGATAGAGTAACAGGCGAAGGACATATCACTTGTGGAGTTTGTAGAAACTGTCGAATGGGGAGACAACATCTTTGTCCAAATACAATTGGAGTTGGTGTTAATAGAGATGGAGCTTTTGCTGAATATCTCTCTGTTCCTGGAAGAAATGTTATAAAAGTTCATCCAGAAATTTCAGATGAAATTGCATCAATTTTTGATCCTTTTGGAAATGCAACACATGCAGCACTATCTTTTCCTTTAATTGGTGAGGATGTTTTGATAACTGGTTCTGGGCTTATTGGAAGCATGGCAGTTGCCATTTGTCGTTTTGTTGGAGCAAGATATGTTGTAACTACAGATTTAAGCGATTATCGTTTAGATTTAGCAAAAAAAATGGGTGCAACAATGGCGATTAATCCGACTAAAACAACACTAAAAGAGGCAATAAAATCTTTAAATATGACTAATGGTTTTGATGTTGGTTTAGAGATGTCAGGTTCACCAAAAGCCTTTAATGATATGCTTGAACATATGTATCATGGAAGTCATATTGCTCTTTTAGGCATTTTACCAAAAGGAACTGGTATAAATTGGGATGATGTAATATTTAAAGGATTGGTTCTAAAAGGAATTTATGGACGTGAAATGTATGAGACTTGGTATAAAATGGAGCAGATGATAAGAAGTGGTCTTGATATATCTCCAATTATAACTCACAGATATAAAGTTGATAGTTTTTTAGAGGCTTTTGAAGTTATGAAATCGGGTCAAAGTGGTAAAGTTATTCTTGATTGGAACTAAAATATAGCACTGTTTTATACCATTAAAAAAAAATCTACATTTTTTGTAATATCTATACAATTTGAATAATAATAAATAGATAGAAAAATATAGAAATGAACAAAAAAAAATTATTCATGTGGATGTGAGTAAGTTAATTACAGTTTTTTAGATAACATATTAGAAAAAATTATATACTCCTCTATTCCAATATCTTCTGCTCTTAAATCTGTTGAAAATGGAAGCTCAACATCTGAAAAATCTTTTAAAAACTCTTTAAGAGTATTTCTAACTTTTTTTCTTCTTTGAGAAAAAGCGGTTTTTACAACAACTCTTAAAAGGTTTTCATCTAACAATTGAGTACTAAATAGGTTGATTTTTTCCATATAAACAATAGAGGAATCAACATTTGGAGGTGGAAAAAATGAGTTTCTTTTAACATCAAATAATATCTTTTTTTTGAAATGTAAATCAGTTAAAACAGTTAAAATTGAGTAGTTTTTAGAATCTTTTTTCTCTATTAAACGAAGTGCAACCTCTTTTTGAACCATAAAAAGGGCACATTTAACACAAGATATCTGCTCCATAACATTGAATATAATTTGAGATGAAACATTATATGGTAGATTTCCAACTAAAATAATCTCTTTTTTATGTTTTTCAAAAATCTCTTTAAAAGAGAATTTTGAAGCATCTCCAAAAAATATTGTTCCTCCTTTTGGAACAAACTCTTTTTCAAAAAGTGCAACCATATCTCTATCAAACTCAACTGCATAAAAATTATCTGTTCTATCAATAACATATTGAGTTAATGCTCCAGCTCCCGGACCAAACTCAATAACAACATCATCTTTTTTTATTTCAATTGATGATGATATTTTTTGTAAAATATTTTTATCCGTTAAAAAATGTTGTCCAAACCTTTTTTTTGGTTTTAACAACTCTTCAGATAAAATTTTTTTCGAAGATTTAAAATCCATAATTAATCCTCAAGATTAAATGAGGCTATTTTATACTATTTTTTATAAAAAACAATAACAAAAATTAAAAAATATAAAAGCTATTTTTATACTTTTTAAAAATAACAATTCGAATATCATAAAATTTAGTAACAAAAATATCATAAAATTCAATAAAAGATTGACTTATTTGAAAAGTTTATCTATCATTAAATTGGATTATTTATTTGAGGTTTTTTATGAAAGGTAAAATTCCCCTTATTCTTGGAATTGTTTTAGGCCTTATTGCTTCATTTGTCGCATATTTTAGCATTAAAAAAGAGAAAGAGAAGTACCAAAAAGGTTGGGAATTAGGGCAGGTTCTTGTTGTATCAAAAGATATCAAAGCTGGGGATAAACTAGCAAATGATATGTTAGCAGTTCGTCCAATGCCCAAAAAATTTATTACGAATGGTATGATAAAACCAAATGATAGAGGTTTTATTGTTGGACAACCAGTTATCACAGATATTCAAAAAGGTGATCCTCTATTTTATTATGACATTGAAAAAGTTAATGTTACAGAAGGATTATCAAAAATCATTCAAAAAGGGGGACGTGCTGTTTCTATTAGAGCTTCAGAGACATCTGCTGTTGGTTATTGGATTCGTCCTAATGACCATATTGATATTATTGGAATGTTTCGTGATCCAAATACACGCCAACAGATGGCAATGACACTACTTGAAAATGTTATTGTAATTGCAACAGGTGAATATACTGGGGAAAATTTTAAAACAGCAACAAAAGGAAAAACAAGCAAAATAACCTACTCAACTCTCACATTATATGTTCTTCCACAAGAGGCAGAGATTTTGATTTTAGCTCAAAGTATGGGAGAACTCTACTTCACCCTTAGAAATGAGGATGACTTAAGTATGCTTGATGAAAAAGGTAAAGTTACCTTAGATACTATTTTTACTGGTGAGCGTGCAATGGAGATGGCAGAAATTCGTAAGAAAATGTTAAAAACAATCACTATTATTCGTGGTGAGAATAAATAACAACTTATCAAGGTATAAAATGAGTATTTTATTTTTAGTTATTGCAATATTTTCCTCTGTTGTACTTTTAACAGTATCAATGTTTGAAATTCTGAATAAAAGTGCAGAGGAGTATCAAAAAAAATATCTTTCAAAAGCCTCTAACGATTTTGAAACTATGTTCATCTATATAACTCCAGGTCAACTGTTTTTTCTGAATATAGCACTAACTGGATTTATATTTATTTTATCTTTTATGATTTTTGAAGGATGGACATTTAGAATCATATTTTCTGGTGTTGGATTTTGGCTCCCATCATACATAATGAAAAAATTTAAAGCTAAAAGACTTGAAAAATTTAATAGACAACTTGTCGATTCACTTGTTCAAATGGCAAATGCCTTTAAAGCAGGGTTAAGTTTTCCACAAGCGATGGAGAATATTGCACAAGAATCAGAGGCTCCACTAGCTCTTGAGTTTGAGCTTGCATTAAAAGAGATGAAGCTTGGAGTTCCTGTTGAGGAGGCTCTTCTTGGAATGGCAAAAAGAGTTCAAAGTGAAGACCTTGATTTAACAGTTATCTCAACAAATATTGCTCGTCAGATGGGTGGTAATATGTCTGAAATGTATGATACAATATCAACAACAATTAGAGAACGTTTTAGACTTGAAGGAAAAATTAAAGCTCTTACATCTCAAGGAAAACTTCAAGGTATAATTGTTGCTATTCTTCCTCTTGCATTAGGACTTGTTCTTGCTCAAATGAGACCAGATTTAATGGAACCATTTCTTGATAGTTGGTTTGGAACAATATTAATTGTTGCTATTCTGATTATGGAGGTTTTAGGGGGATTTGTTATCAAAAAAATTATCACAATTGATGTTTAATAGGATTAAATTATGGAACAATTTCTTCCAATTATAGCAATGTTAACCGCTGGTTTAGCTGGCTATTTTTTATTTGCAGGACTTTTTCCTTCCCGTTTTTTGGAAGAGGCTCAATCCATGAAGGGAAAAGACGAATCTCTTATGGGAGTTTTTAGAGAGCTTCTTATAAAAAAAATTGGTGTAAGAATTAGAAAATATATGTCTGAAAAATTTGAACTCTCTGTTCGCAAAAAACTTGTAATGGCTGGAGAGCCTGAAGGTTTAAAACCTGAAGATATTCTTGCAATGATGGTTTTAAGTACAGGTGTTGGAGTGGCTTTTGTTCTTCTTGTTTTGTTGATGTTAAATAAAAGTCCTTTTATTGCAATATTAGGTGCTTTATCATTTTTTATGCCCAAAATGTGGCTTGGAGATCAAGTTAAAAAAAGACATCACTCAATAACAAGAGAGTTGCCATATGCAATTGACCTTTTAACTCTTAGTGTTGAGGCTGGTCTGGATTTTTCAGCAGCAGTTGCAATGGTTGTTGAAAAGGGAAGAAAAGGACCTCTTAGAGAGGAGTTTTCAATTCTTATGAGTGAGATGAAAATGGGGAAAACAAGAGAATTTGCTCTTAAAAATATGATGGAGAGAGTTAATTTGGCTCCTTTAAGTAGTTTTATACGTTCTCTTGTTCAGGCAGATAGAATGGGAACAAGTTTAGGTAAAATCTTAAGAATTCAATCAACCCAAATGAGAATAGAGAGAACTCAAAAAGCTGAAAAATTGGCAAATGAGGCACCAGTTAAAATGCTATTTCCATTGGTTGCATGTATTTTCCCAACAATATTTATGGTGTTGTTTGGGCCAATTATTTACAAATTTATATCTTAAATAACTTTAGAGGATATAACATATGGCAATATCTTTACAGTTTGTAACAGGTCCTTTAAAAGGGAAAAATCTAACATTTGAAAAAGAAAAAGAGATTGTTATTGGTCGACAAGATGGTTGCGAAATAACAATCAAAGATCCTGGTATATCAGGTGAGCATTGTGGAATATATCTTGAAGATGATATATATGTTTTGGAAGATTTTGAAAGTACAAATGGAACTTTTGTTAATACTACAAAAGTTAAACCTGATGTAGAGTTAAAAACAGGTGATACAATATTTCTTGGAGCCTCTAGAATTGTTGTTACAATATCATTTGGCTCATCAAAAAAACCAGTTAAAGAGCAACCAAAACAACAACTAGTTAAATCAGTTCCTAAAGTTCCAGTTGAAGAATCAACTAATATTCACCAATCATTAGATGATATGGATGATATGGATGATGATACTAATGTAAGAAAAGTGAAAAAAAAGAGTTCTTTTTTTTCAAAAATAACAAATCCTGATTTCTATCTTGATACAAAAGATAAATACATTGAACTTCCTATTGCCAAAAAACTTGCATTTACAATACTACCACTAATTTTAGTTATTATGCTATTTGTATTTTTATCAAAATCGGGTGATTCTGATGATGGTAGTGGTTTTTTTGGACCATCAGATGACTCTGAAAAAATATATCCACTTGAAAAATCACTTAAAAAACTTTATGGTAATTACAAATCTCCAAAAGGAACAAAAGATTTTAGCCATCCAACAAAAGCAAGATTTTCATTTAATTATGAAGAGGGTACAAAGATAGAGCTTTACTACACTGTTGTGAGTATTGAGTATCTTGATGAGGTTATTATAAAAGTGAATGATGTTGAGGTTGGAAAGGCTCCATTAACAACAAATGAGTCAAATCAAGCAACGCAAAAACTTGCAATTCCTTTAGAGGTATTAAAAGAGAAAGAGAATTTAATTGAGTTTGTAAATACAAGAAATCTTGGTTCTGATAAGAAAAATGAAAAATGGGGTCTTATGATGACAAAATTAGATATTAGAATTTTGCCAAAACCAGATCTTCAACAAGCAAAAGAGAACTATCAATTGGCTGAAAAATTTTTCAATCAGAAAAAAATATATAGAGGTAATCTTTTTAAAGCAATTACTTACTACGAAAAATCTATATATTTTATGGAGTTGATGCAGAACAAACCAGATTTTTTTAATGATTCTCAAGAGAAGATGAAAATGATTCAGCAGGAGTTGTGGGTAATATATAAAGATGCTATATATATGGCAAAAAGAGAGATTGATTTCGGAAATTTTAATAAAGCAGAGGAGCATGTTTTCAGAATTTTAGAAGAGATTCCTGATGATACAGATAGTCGATATATTCATGCTACAAAATTTTTAAACTTTCTTGCAGACAAAGTTAAACGTAAATAATTAAACAGAAGCTGTTTAATCTTATTTTAAATAGTTAAAAAAGAGATATAAGAGAGTTAAACAAATATAATTACAACTGTTCAATAGGATTTTAACAGTTAGAAAAAAGAGATAAGGAGGATTTGGTATGCCCTATAACTCAGATAAAACAATAGCCGATTTTGATTTAGAGGCATTTAATAAAGAGATGGAGGAGAAAGAGAAAGCAAATCAAAAAAAAGCATCTAAACAAGTAGATGATGATTTTGATGATTTTGATAATTTAGATTCTGATGACTTAGATGATTTTGATAATTTAGGGGATATTGATGATGATGATCTTTTTGAAGAGGATTCATCAATAAAGCAGAAACTTTCAAAAGTTACTCAAGACTCTAAAAACTCTTCTAGCTCTAAATCTTCCTCAAATACAAAATCATCAGAAGATGATGACTCTTCTGGAAGAAGAAGAAAAAAAGATAACTCTCCATCTCCAGAAAAAACAATGATTGCTTCTGTTAATCAAATTGCTCAATCCTCTTATGAAGAGGATGAGGAAGAAGAACCAAGTTCAGACAAAACACAAATATTATCTCTGGATCAATTTAATGCAGGTAATGTTGGGGGAGGAGCTAATATTGTTGTTGAGTTGGCTCGTCTTAAAGTTGTTGAAGGGGGAGATTTAGAGGAGTTTTCAATAAAACAGGAGTCCTCAACACTTGGAAGAACAGACAATAATGATATTGTTATTCCTAGTAATACAATATCAAGAAATCATTGCCGATTTGATAAAACCCCAAATGGTTTTAAAGTTGTTGATCTAAATAGTGGAAATGGTATAAAAGTTAATGGTAAAAAAGTTCCTGCAAAACTTTTAAAATCGGGTGATATTGTAAGTGTTGGAGCATTAAAAATACAGTTTATTGATATGTCTGTTGAACAGTATGACTCTGATACTTCTGATTCTGTTGTTGTAAAAGGTGGAAAACAAAGTGGTGGAACAGATCCTAAAACTAAAAAAATAATCATGTTTTCTGCTATTGGTGGTGTAG
The DNA here is from genome assembly GCA_020718465.1 of Anaeromyxobacter dehalogenans. Lineage (GTDB taxonomy): Bacteria > UBP6 > JAFGXH01 > JAFGXH01 > JAFGXH01 > JAFGXH01. The sequence continues at coordinate 11,543 of DYRY01000013.1, forward strand.
TTTTTCTTATTGCAATTGTTGCTTTTATGATGAACAGAAATAAAGCTGAATATCAAAAAAAACTTGCAGAGCAGAAAAAACAGGAGTTTTTAAAAAAAGAGAAACAGATTCAAGTATTTTTTAATAAAGGTTTAGCTGCATATAAAGACAAAGAGTGGAACTCTGCAATTGACAACTTTGATAATGCTATAAAATTAAAACCAGAGTTTAAAGAGGCAGAAAATTACAAAAAATCAGCAAAAGTGGAGGCTGAAAACTATGATTCTGTTCAAGGAGCTGAAAAAGATTTAATTAATGAAGATTTTAAATCAGCTCTTTTAAAGCTTCAAAAAGTTCCTGAAACAAGTGCCTACTATGCTCAGGCTCAAGATAATATTAAAATTGCCAATAAAAAATTTAGAGCCTACCAACTTGGTTTAATTCAGAAAAATTTTGATGAAGAGAACTATGAAACAGCAAAAACAATGGTTGCAGAGCTTTTAGAGGGGCATCCTGATTTTGAAGATGCTCTAACATTACAAACTCAAATTGATGAAAAAATGATTACTAATGATAAGGATAAAAACAAAAAAACAACAAAAACAGAAAACATAAAGTTTGATCCAAATAAATATCAAAAGACAAACACTACAAAAACTTCAAATAGTGGTAAAAATAAGTATACAGAGGGATTAAAACTTTATGGGAGTAAAAAATTTGATGAAGCTGTTGTATTTTTCCAAAAAGTATCATCAGCAGAGGCTCTTGAGTATGCAAAAAACATTAAAGATGTAAAACAGCTTTTAGATCAAGGGGATAAATTAATTAAACTTAAAGATACATCAAAAGGGATTCCAACTCTTAATAAAGCATTATCAATTGATGGCAAAATCGGAGGTCAACTATCAAGAGAGATTGGTAAAAATTTATCTATTCTTTATGGAATTAGAGCTCAAACCCTTTTTGGTGAGAAAAATTATCCAGAAGCATATAAATTTGCTTCAAAAGGGGCCTCTTTTGATTCCTCTAATGATTTGAACAAAAAAGTTTTAGAGCTTTTAAGCAAAAGGGCAAAAGATATGTTTTTAGATGCCTATATGAGAGAGGCAAGAGATCCAGAAGCTGCAAAAAAAATCTACAAAGTTGTTCTTCAAATGGTTCCAGCATCTGATCCAACAGCAGAAAAAGCTAGAAAAAGAGTTAAATAATACTTTATATCTATTAAAAATAATTAATAACTCAATTTGTTCTGAATTATGTTTTTAAAAATTTAAGAAAAACCACATAAAAAATAGTGATATATCAGATTTATTGCAAAAGATTTAATAAAATGATAAATTAATTTTTGGTAAATTACTTTTTTAAACTAAAAAAAGTAAGAATTTTATATTTGATTTGTTTTTTAATAAAAAATCTTTTTATTGAGGTAAAATATGTGTGATATTAAACTTTTAGAAAAATATAACTATCCTGAAGAGATTCTTGAAGCCTGTAGAGTTTTAAATAGTGCTGGTTGGAAAAGTTATCTTGTTGGTGGCTCTATTAGAGATATTATTTTAAATAGAGATATAAAAGATTTTGATATTACAACAGATGCAGAACCAAATGATGTTAAAAAAATATTAAAAAAAACAGTTGATACAGGTTTGAAACATGGAACAGTAACAGTTTATATTAATGATTTTTCAATTGAGATAACAACTTTTCGAAAAGATGGAGAGTATTCTGATGGAAGACATCCCGATTCAGTTTCATATACAACTTCACTAAACGATGATCTTATAAGAAGAGATTTTACAATGAATGCCATTTGTTATAATCCTATTGATAAATCTTTTTTCGACTTTTTTGATGGGGTGAGTGATATTCAGCAAAAACTAATCAAAGCAATTGATACTCCTGTAAAACGTTTTAGAGAGGATGCTCTTAGAATGATGCGTGCAATAAGATTTTCATGTCAACTTAACTTTACAATAGAAAATAGAACTTTTGATGCAATAAAAGAGTGTTCGGAACTTCTTAAAAAAATCTCAAAAGAACGAATAAGAGATGAGTTAAATAAAATATTAACCTCAAATACTCCTAATATTGGATTATTCTTTTTAGAACAGGGAGAGTTAATTAAATATGTTATTAATGATAAAGATTTTCATGAAAAAATAGAGTTTTTTAATAAAAATATTTTAGATTCTAGAATAAACTCTTTTTATGAAAATCAGAGTAATAAAAGTTTTTTTGAAAATCTAAATTTAGATTTAACTAAAAAAGATTTTGATATAAGGATTACACATTTTTTTAACTATTTATCCGAAAATATAACATCAAATATTAATAAATCAGAAAAAATAAAAGAGATAATGTTTAAACTAAAATATCCAAATAAAACAATTGATTTAGTTGAACATTTATCAAAATTTATAAATTATGATATATCAAAAATTGTAACAGATTTTGATGTTAGAGTGTTTATTCAAAAATTAAAAAAAGAGAATATTGAGATATTTTTTGATTTAAACACTATTTATACTGAAAAAAATAGTTATAAAGAAAAAAATAGTAGATTATTTGAGTTTAAAAATAGAGTTGACTCTATTTTAGAGAAAAATCCACCATTAAATATCTCTGATTTAGATATAAATGGTGGTGATTTAATGAAAATATTCAATTTAAAACCATCAAAAATGTTAAAAAATGCTCTTCAATTGGCTCTTGATTATGTAATAGAGTTTCCTGAAAAAAATAGAAAAGAGATGTTAGTTGATTTTATAAAAGAGAAATTTTTTTCTAAAATAAATAGTTTTTAAACATATTGAATAGTCATAAAAGAATTGAAAAATCTGAAAAAATGAATAAAAATAAAACTGTTTTTATTTTTTATGAATAATAAAAAATATAATGTATCCCTATTTTTAGACCAGAAAAAATGGAAAATGCCCTTGGCGGGAATTGAACCTGCGACAGACATGGTTTAGGAAACCACCGCTCTATCCACTGAGCTACAAGAGCACAAGAGATAATACAAAAAAAAACACAAAAAAGTCAAGCCAATTTTATATAATAAATAAACCCTTTGTTGTAACATGAAAAGTAGTTAATTTCAAATTAATATGAGAATCTATGAAAAGCAGTTAATTTCAAATTTGTACAATTTTAAGAACTTATTTGAAACAAACAGTTTTTATCTTTTATCTCTGTTATTGTTGAGTTTTTATAGACAAATTTTCTACCACCTTTGAAAACAATTTCATAACCATCAAAAAAAGTTACATCAAAGAAATTAAAGTTAGTAAAAAACTTTAGGTTTATCTCTGTGATAATCTCTAATATTGATATAAACTTTTTGCTCTGTTTCATAAAGTTCATGTTCCATAAAAGAACTCTAATTACTATTCGTTATTTTTTGAAATTATTTTAGTTTTAAGTGCTTTAAATTTTGAAATTGTTATAAAATATGTTAAAACAGTTCTTTAACAATATATTTATATATTTTTGTTAAAAATCTTAGATTTTTATATAGGATTGTTTAATGAGTAAAAATTCAATAAAATCAAGTTTAACTGGTTCTGAAAGATTGACATTAAGAGAGGTTGGATTGAGTGTTGGAAGATTTCCAACAGGAAAATATAATGCAATAACTGATGTTAAAGGGGTTAGAGTTGGTCATGTTAGTCACATAATTGATAATATACATGTTCCAGGAACAACAGAAACAAGCTCTGTTAGAAGTGGTGTTACTGCTATTATTCCATTATCATCAGATGCAATATATAAAAAAAGACTTGTTGCTGGAGGATTTATTCTTAATGGAATTGGTGAAATGACAGGTTTAACTCAAGTTATGGAGTGGGGATGGCTTGAAACACCTATTCTTTTAACAAATACAATGTCAATTGGTAGTGTTCATCAGGGAGTAATTCAACATACAATAAAAAAACATCCAGAACTTGGAACAAAAACAGATGTTATAATTCCAGTTATTGGAGAAACAGATGACTCTTTTCTAAATGATGTTAGGATTCCCTCTGTTAAGGCAGGAGATGCAGAGAGGGTAATTGAGATTGCAAAAGGAGGATTTGTAAAACAGGGCTCTATTGGTGCAGGAACAGGGATGACAACATTAGATTTTGCTGGTGGAATTGGAACATCCTCAAGAGTTATTCCTTATGATATTGGTGGTTATACTATTGGTGTTCTTGTTTTATCAAATTTTGGTCATATGGTTAATTTAACTCTTGATGGTGCAGTTATTGGACGAGATTTAGAGAAACATTATGATGCAGCAAGAATGAGAAAATTTAATTATGGTTCTATTATTGTTGTTGTTGCAACAGATGCTCCATTACTTTCAAGCCAATTAAATAGAATATCTAAAAGAGCAGCTCTTGGTGTTGGAAGAGCTGGTTCATTTGCAGCTTCAACAAGTGGAGAGATAATGATTGCTTTCTCAACTGCTAATAAAATAAATAGAGAGGAGGCTGGTTCTAAAAAATCACTATCTATAAACTTTATAAGTGATGCTGTATTAAATCCAATGTATGAGGCTGTTATTGAAGCAACTGAAGAGGCAATTATGAATGCAATATTCTGTTCTGGTGGTGTAAAAGGAAGAAATGGTCACTACTCACCACCAATTCCTTATGATTTAGTTCTAAAATATCTTCGGAAATAAAAAATAGTTCAAATAATCAAAACATAAAATTAAGTTATTGCATTTTTGTCATAAGTTTGATATTACTATAGTGATATTTTGTATTTTTAAAAGAGATTAATATGTTAGACTCTTTTGTAAAAGTTATGATTGGTGATGAGAATGGTCCTTTTTTAGGATATGGAAAATATCTTCTATTAAAGCAAGTTGAAAAAAGTGGTTCATTAAATTCAGCGGCTCAAGAGTTGGAGTTTTCATACAAAAAAGCATTTTCATATATAAACTCAATTGAGGAACATTTAGGTGAGGCTGTTTTAACAAGAACGAAAGGAAAAGCTGCTGTTTTAAATGACAAAGGTAGAGAGTTAATAAAACTTTTTGAATTTTTAGATAAAAATATAAAAGAGTATAGCAAAGCTATTATTAAAGATTTTTATAAATAAAATTTAAAAGCTAAATCTATTATTTTAAAGATATTTTTTCTTTATTTTAAAGATATTTTTTAAGGATAAAAATGAGAAAGTTTACACTTGAAGAGATGATATTTATAACCTCAATTGTTGCAATTGATTTAGCTTCTGGGGTTGTTTTAAAGCCAATATCATCACTAATAGGAGTATCATCAATTATAAAAATTGAGATGATTGTACCATTTGCCCTTATTTTTTATGTTAGAAACTCAATTCCTAAATTTGGAGCAATTATAATATATGAATTATTATGGGCTCTTGGTGCCTCTTTTTTGATTCCAATGTCATTTAAAGCTCCTGGCCTATTAAAAGTAATTCCTGCTCTTTTATTTGCATTAACATTTGAACTTATGTTTTTTTTGCTTCCAAAAAGAAAAAGCATATATCTTTGGGTTAGTGCAATTGTAGGAGTTCTTTTAAATCATATTTTTATGGGAGGGTTTAAATACTTAATGGGTTTTCCATTTACATCACTTTACCAAAAAATATTTTTAACTCAAATGGCAACATACTTAGTTGTTGCCATTTTAGCTTTATTTTTATCATTTTCACTTGAAAAGCGATTTTCTAAAGATAAACTACTTAAAAAATTTAGAACAATTGAGATTTTATAATTTTAGAAGAGTAGATTAAAAGTATGGACTTGCAGATATTGGACTTACGTTAACATCTCTTTCAGAGAAAATTGAATCATTTTTAACGGTTTTTGATGTTGGATCTATCTCTTTATCAAGGTAAGGATCTCCAACTGTTATCTCTTCAATCTCAATAGAGATATCTTTTTTCCCATCATAAATCATAACATTTCCAGAGCAACTTTGAAGGGCTATATCGGCCTGTTTTGTAGCAGAGTATGCCTCATATATTTTTCCAAGAAGGTTTCTTGCGGAAGAGAGTTGCTCTCTGGATAAAAGCTCCTCTATACTCATTCTATCATCTTCAGACCTACGAAGATATCCTTTTATTATCATTACATTATCATTAATGCAGTTTAATTTCATTAAACTTTTCTCTTTTCTGGCATTTTTTAAAGCCTCAAAAGAGGAATCTAACATTTTTTTCATAAGCTGAATATATGAGTCTGCTTTTGATAAAATTGAACCCTCTGATAGATTTTTAAATTTCTCACTCTCTTTTGTTATCTCAAAATCTTTTGGTGTTTCAAAATCTTGTAAAATCTGTGTTAACTTTGCAATATCCATATTTCTAATGGTTGGAGTTTCCCCCTCTTTATATATAATGTACTGATTTTGAGTTAAAGTTAAATCTGCAAATTTACCTAAATTAGATTTAAAATATAACTCCCCTTCAACTAGATTTATCTCTGTTCCTTCATCTTCAGAGTGAGAGAGAACAAATGTTGTTCCTCTAACTCCAATTGTTATATGAGGAGTTTTTATCTCAAATTTATTGGATCCAAATTTTTGAGATATTATCATTTTTATTTTTCCAGAAACAAGAGATAGATTTGAAACCCTTTTGTTTTTACCATTATCAATTAAAAACTCATCTAGTTTAAAAAGTGAGTTTTTTGAGATGAAAAGAGAAGAGTCATCATCAAAAACAATTTTAACTGTTCCATTTGATGTTTTAATAACATCTCCCTGAAAAACAGACTCACTAACTCCTAACTTTGAGTATTTATCTTTTTGAAATCCTTTTTTAAAAGATTCCCCATCTGTACCTGTAACAACCCCAATTTGATTATTAGCAAATAGTGTTGATACAAATAGAAACATTACTATTATAAAATATCTCATTTTAGCCTCTCCATTAATTACTTATAAGGTTTTTTAAAATTTTATACCCTATTCTCTATTATAGGTTGCAGTTAAAAAAAAATCAACACTATTTTTATAAATATGTTTAAACTATTGCAATGAGATAAAAGCAATATTTCTCATATCAGTTTTATCTCTGCGACTACTAAAAAAATATGGAGTGCAAAATGTACAGATATCTTTCACCTCAATCTGTTTTTCTGATATATTTAAATCATCTACTAAATACTTTAAATTTATACCTAATAGATCAACTCTCCAAGAGTCTGGTTTTATTTGATGAAAAAAATGAAGAAGTTCAATATTTTCAGCCTTAAAAAGCTCATAAAAATCAGTTTTCACATCATAACAGCATTTTCTGTTAGATGGTCCAATTGAAAATAGAATTTTATCTTTATTACAACCATATTTTTCACACATTATATTAACAGTTTTTTTTAATATTTTAGATTTTGTCCCTTTCCAACCAGCATGAACAGCTGCAATGGTGTTATTTGATGGATCAAAAATTAAAATAGGTATACAATCAGCTGTTCTAATTGTTAAAATAGTCTTTTTTTGGTTTGTTATAATTGCATCACCCTCATATCCATTACTATTTGGATAGAGTAAAATAGTATCACTATGAGTCTGTTTTAATGATATGATCTTAAATCCCTTTCCACCAGCAAAAAGTCTCTCTTGATATCTCTCCATTGTTTTTACATCTGTTTTTCCAGAGAATCCTGCAATAATATTTTTATATCTTTTAAATATGTCTGCATCTATAAACATAAAAACCTCCAAATAAAATGTAAAATAAAAAACACACAACTTTTTATAATCTATTTTTATAAAAAAATCCATAATTATAATGACCTATATTTTAACTATATTTATACATCTTTCAAATTATTTATAATTAAAATATTTTATTTCTTCTAAAGAAGGACATTTTTGTCATATATTTTATATATTTAAAAAGATGTTTTAGTTAAAAATTTCTAAATTTTTAAAGTAGTTGATTTTTATATTTAATGGTTATTAATATGTTTTTGTTGTTTTAAATTACTTATAAATAAAAATAACTATTTTTTTTACATTTAATATAAAAAAGCATATTATTTTATACATTTTTTACGAGAATAATATTAAATTAAATAATAATTACTATTCAAAAAAAATATTATATAAAATAAGTATTTAGGAAGATTTTTTGCTATAAAACCATATTGTATTTCAGGAGGTTTTTATGAGAAACTATATTTTTCTAGCTATTTTCTTCTCCATTATATTTTTTGGAGTGGGTTGTAATGATTCAAATGAATCTTTTGTATGTTCACTAAGTGGTGAAGTTTGTGGTGTTGATGGTGTAACTTATGACAACAAGTGTAAAGCTAATGAAGCAGACATTGTTATTGCCTACTCAGGAAAGTGTGATTCTCCAACTCTTTGTGCATCAAATTCTGATTGTCCAGTTGAGTTTATCTGTGAGGAAGTTTCTGGAATAAAAAGATGTGTTGTTAAAGAAAAAGAGTGTAGTGTTGCTTCTGATTGTAATGGTGAACTCACTATAAAATGTTTAGGTGCTCATTGGGAATGTAAAGATGAAGCATGTGTTCAGGAGTGTGGTATTGAGTGTCCTGATATTATGTGTACTCTTGATTGTGAACTTGGATTTAAAAAAGATGAAAATGGTTGTGAAATTTGTGAATGTGTTGAAACTGTTGAGTGTCAACAAGATTCCGATTGTCCAGAGGGTTTTTTCTGTGCATTAATGGATTGTGCAAGTGAAGAGAATTGTTTAGGTGGTGGAGTTTGCTATCCAAAAGAGCAACCAGAATGTGATGAAAATAACCCATGTGCTCAAGACCAAGTTTGTGTAAATGGTGTTTGTGAAGCCCAATCTTGTGATTGCCCAGAATTTTATTCTCCTGTTTGTGGAGAAAATGGAATCACTTATGGAAATGCATGTTTTGCTGCTTGTGATAATGTTGTTATTGCATATGAAGGGGCATGTGAAGAGGTTTTATGCGAACAAGACTCCGATTGTCCAGAGGGTTTTTTCTGTGCATTAGTAGATTGTTCAGATGATGAAACTGATTGCCTTGGAGGTAGTATTTGTATGCCTATTCAGGACACATGTCCACATGAGTGTGATTCCGATAGAGATTGTGGAGAGGGATTTATATGTTCTCCAGTTCGTTGTATTACAAGTGAAGGATTAACAGGCTCTGTTTGTGAAAAAAAAGATGAGTGTGAACCAGTTACATGTGATTTATATTGTGAATTTGGTTTTCAAGTAGATGAAAATGGATGTGAAATTTGTGTTTGTAATGAAGAACCAATTCGTTGTGAATCTGATTCTGATTGTTCTGCTGGTCAATACTGTTTAATTTATGATATATCTTCAAATGTGGGTATTTGTGTTCCAGAAGAGGAAACATGTACACAAGAGTGTCAATCAAATAATGATTGTGGTGAGGGTTTTTACTGTTCTCCAATATACTGTTTAACTCCAGAAGGAGTTACTGGAAGTGAATGTGTTATGGAGTTTGAGTATTGTGAATCTGATTCTGATTGTGAAACAGATGAAGTTTGTGTGAATGGTTTTTGTGAATGGAATGATGAGTGTGAACCAGTTACATGTGATTTATATTGTGAATTTGGTTTTCAAGTAGATGAAAATGGATGTGAAATTTGTGTTTGTAATGAAGAGGTTAGTTGTCGCTCAAACTCTGATTGTGAAACAGATGAAGTTTGTGTGAATGGTTTTTGTGTTTTAGAAAATAGTTGTGTTCATGAATGTGATTCAAATAATGATTGTGCTATTGGTCAAAGTTGTGAAGCAATTCGTTGCATAACATC